>NZ_RZQE01000045.1:0-23850 GCF_004022955.1 Mesorhizobium sp. M7A.F.Ca.US.002.01.1.1
ATGGTGGCGTTCTGGAACGCCGGCGTGCCGACGCTCGACTATGGCAACAACATCCGCCAGGTGGCCAAGGAGGAGGGGTTCGAGAACGCCTTTGCCTTCCCCGGCTTCGTGCCGGCCTATATCCGTCCGCTGTTCTGCCGCGGCATAGGCCCCTTCCGCTGGGCGGCTCTGTCGGGCGATCCGGAAGATATCTACAAGACCGACGCCAAGGTGCGCGAACTGACGCCCGGCAACACCCACCTGCACAACTGGTTGGACATGGCGCGCGAGCGCATCGCCTTCCAGGGCCTGCCGGCGCGCATCTGCTGGGTCGGCCTTGGCGACCGCCACAAGCTCGGCCTTGCCTTCAATGAAATGGTGGCCAAGGGTGAGCTGAAGGCGCCTGTCGTCATCGGTCGCGATCACCTCGATTCCGGCTCGGTTGCTTCGCCGAACCGCGAAACGGAATCGATGAAGGACGGCTCGGACGCGGTGTCCGACTGGCCGCTGCTCAACGCATTGCTCAACACGGCGTCCGGTGCCACCTGGGTGTCGCTGCACCATGGCGGCGGCGTCGGCATGGGTTTCTCGCAGCACGCCGGCATGGTCATCGTCGCCGACGGCACGCGCGAAGCCGCCAGGCGCCTGGAGCGGGTGTTGTGGAACGACCCGGCGACCGGTGTCATGCGCCACGCCGATGCCGGCTACGACGTTGCCATCGAATGCGCCAAGGAGCACCAGCTCAACCTGCCCGGCATTCTCGGGTGAGAAACGTCCGGCCGCAGGCAGGCGAAAAGCCGCGGAGTCGGCTTTTCGAGTTTCGAACGCCCGTAACCATAGCGGAGGGCTAGGTATGCGCATCCTGCGGGCAGCCGAATACCGGTCGATGCCGTGGAAGAACGGCGGCGGCGTGACGACGGAAATCGCCGTCTCGCCGCCCGGTGCCGGGCTAAACGATTTCGACTGGCGCGTGTCGATGGCGCGTGTCGAATCGAGCGGTCCGTTCTCGCAATTCGCCGGCATCGATCGCACCCTTGCCGTGCTCGAAGGCGAGGGCATCGTCCTCGAGATTGCCGGCTACCCGCCGAGATCTATAAACAGGACGACCGCCCTGTTTTCTTTCCCGGCCGACGTGCAGACCTCGGCCGCGCTGATCGGCGGACCGATCACCGATCTCAATGTCATGACCCGCCGAAGCCGGATGACGCATTCGGTCGAACGCCTGGTGATTTCGGCCCCCGTGGAAATCCGGACTGAAGCCGGCACAACGCTCATCCTGTGCTTGGACGGCGACATCAGTGTGCCCGCCGCTGAACCGGTTCGCCTCGGGCCGCTTGACACTCTGCTGTCCGGGCCGGTCAGCACCGGCCTGCTTGTCCAACCCGCCCATGAGGCAACGCTGTTCGTGATCCGGATCCGCGCCATCGCCGGCAACGATTAACGCTTGTTTCCAAACATGATCGCGGTACCGGCGAAATATAGCGTAAGCTGCTGGCGGCATCACGAAAAAGCCTGAATCCTCTCCGCCGATCTGGCTGGCGGGAAGTGGGGTGCTTGTCTTTGAGTTTTGCTGAGAGACGACGCCCTGTCGTGGTGCGGAAACAAACTTTCGGCAAGTGGGGTTTATGCAACCAATTGCATTTGAACCGGTTTTAGGGCCATTGCCGTGGCGGTGACGCCGCTCAGTGCCCGCTTACGGAATTTTCAATGAATATTCAGACGAATCCTGCCCAAATCGAGAAGACAAGCGCGAGCTTCCCGGCCATCACCGAAGAGCCGATCCGCTCCAATTACCTGCCCGAAGAGCGCCTTCGGCTGCTCGGTGAAAGCCTGGCGAAAGGCGACCTCACAGACCTGTTCGGGCTGACGCCCTTCGATTTTCAGGCCCGTATCCGCGACAGCGCCAAGAAGATTTTGGAAGTCTACCGGTCGACCAATGCGGCGCAGGCGAGGGGCGAGACGATCACGCCGGCGGCACAATGGCTGCTCGACAACAATTACCTGGTCGAAGAGACCATTTTCCAGGTCAAGCGCGACCTGCCGCGCCGCTTCTATCGCCAGTTGCCGACCCTGAAGCTGCCTGACGGCGGCAGCGTGCCGCGCGCGCTGGCGCTGGCCTGGACCTATGTCGCACATTCGGACAGTTCCGTTTCGGCGACGATGTTCAAGTCCATCGTCCAGGGTTTTCAGTCGGTCGAGCCGCTGAAGATCGGCGAACTCTGGGCGCTGCCTTCGCTGTTGCGCTTCGTGCTGATCGAAAATCTGCGCCGGCTGGCGGTCAGGGTCAATCGAACCCGTCAGATGCGTCAGATCGCCAACGATGTGGCCGACAAGGTCCTGGCCACCGACGACAGCGCCGACCGGCAGTCGATCCTGTCCAATTTCAGCGCCCACGCACAGGACACCACCTTCGCCACCCAGCTGCTCTATCGCCTGCGCGATGGCTCGCAGAATGCCGGCAAGGCTCTGGAATGGCTGGAAGGCGAGCTCGAAAAGACCGGCTCCGATGCCGAGGAAATCATCATTTCCGAACATCACACGTTGTCCAGCGGCAATGTGACGACGGGCAACATCATTCGTGGCCTGCGCCTCATCAACGACGTCGATTGGACCGTGTGGTTCGAAGGCGTCAGCCGCATCGACACCGTGCTGCGCGAGCGCACCGATTTCGCCGCGCTCGACTTCTTCTCGCGCGACCAGTACCGGACCGCGATCGAGGAATTGGCGCGCCGCTCGAACCTTTCGGAATATCGCGTCGCCGAGAAGGCCATCGAGCTGGCCGGCCACGCCGCCAGCGATGGCGACGGCGACGTCGTTTTAACCGGGTCCGCCCACACCGATGTCGGCTTCTTTCTCGTCGGCCCACGCCGGCTCGAGCTGGAGAAGGCGATCGGCTATCGACCCACCGTCAGCCAGACAGTCAAGCGTGCCTTCCGCAAGACCGGCTGGCTCGGCATCGTCGTACCGGTGTTTGCGCTGACGGCGCTGCTTCTCGTCCTCTCCGGCAACGCACTCGCCAATCTCGGCCTGTCGGTGCCTTCGATCGTCCTCATGCTGGCGCTGTTTGCCGTGCCGGCCAGCGAGGGCGCGCTCGCCTTCTTCAACACGGTCGTTTCGCTGTTCCTGAAACCGACGCGCCTCGTCGGCTACGATTACCGGCACGGCGTGCCGCCCGAGGCGCGCACGCTGGTGGTGGTGCCGTCGCTGATCGGCTCGCGCGACGATGTCGAGGAAAACATCCGCAATATCGAGGTGCATCATCTCGCCAACACGGCCGATGAAATCCATTTCGCGCTGCTGTCGGACTGGCCGGACTCGAAGACCGAGATCGATGCTGCCGACACCGAAATCCTCGAATTCGCGCGTGCCGAGATCGCTCGCCTCAACGCACGCTATCCCTCCGAAGGCGCGCCGCGCTTCTATATCCTGCACCGGCGCCGGCTCTTCAATGCGGCGCAAGGGTCGTGGATGGGCTGGGAGCGCAAGCGCGGCAAGCTGCATGAACTCGACCTTCTGCTGCGCGGCGACAGCGACACCACGTTCCTGCCGCTCGACGTGCCGCTGCCGGAGAACGTCGTCCACGTGATGACGCTCGATGCCGACACGCGCACCACCCGTGACGCGGTCGCCACCCTCGTAGGCAAGCTCTGCCACCCGCTCAACCGGCCGCATTTCGATGCCAGCAAGCGCGTCGTCACCGCCGGCTACGCGATCCTGCAGCCGCGCATCACCGCGTCGCTGACATCAGGCGACGATGCGTCGTTCTTCCAGCGGGTGTTTTCGGCCAATCGCGGCCTCGACCCTTATGTCTTTGCCGTGTCCGATCTCTATCAGGACGTCTTCGGCGACGGGTCCTTCACCGGCAAGGGCCTCTATCACGTCGACGCCTTCGAGGCCGCCCTGCAGGGCCGCATCGAGGAAAACACCATCCTCAGCCATGATCTGCTGGAGGGCGCGCTGGCGCGATCGGCGCTGGTCACCGACGTCGAACTGGTCGAGGACTATCCGACCCGCTACTCGGTCGACGCCTCGCGCCACCATCGCTGGGCGCGCGGCGACTGGCAGTTGCTCGGCTTCATGCTCGATCCGCGCTCCGGCGTGCCGGCGCTGTCGCGCTGGAAGATGATCGACAATCTGCGCCGCTCGCTGACGCCGATCTTCTGGGTGATGGCGGCGATTGCCGGCTGGACGCTGCTGCCCTTCACACAGGCCGCGCAATGGCAGGCCCTGCTGATCCTCAGCCTGTTCATGGCGCCGACATTCGACATCGTCAACGCCATCCTGCCCAAGAGCGGCGACCAGACGCCACGCGGCCATTTCTCGGCCCTGGCACGCGACGTCGCCTTCGGCACCGCCATGGTGGCGCTGAAGATCGTCCTGATGGCGCACAACGCCTGGATGATGGGCGATGCCATCGTGCGCACGCTCTATCGGTTGTTCGTCAGCCGCCAGAACCTTTTGGAATGGCGCACCGCCTCGCAGGCGCACAAGGCGGGCGACAACGATGTCGGTTCCTATTACGGCATGATGTATGGCGCCGTGATCATCGGCTTCGTCGGCCTTGCCATTCCGGTGCTGGCCGATTCGACCGGCGCCTTCGTTGCCTTCTTCTTCGCGCTGTTCTGGATTGGCTCGCCCGCCATCGCCAGCTGGATCAGCCGTTCGGCTGAAACCGAGGATCGCTTGCGCATATCGCAGGCCGATATCCATACGTTGCGCACGGTGGCGCGGCGCACATGGCATTATTTCGAAAGCTTCGTGACGGCAGAGCATCACCATCTGCCGCCCGACAATTTCCAGGAAAGCCCGGCGCCGGTGGTGGCGCCTCGTACTTCGCCGACCAATATCGGCGTCTACCTGCTGTCCGTCGTTTCCGCCCGCGACTTCGGATGGATCAGCCTGTCCGACGCCATCACCCGCATCGACGCCACCATGGCCACGATCGAGGGCATGCCGCGTGAGCGCGGTCACCTCTTCAACTGGTACGACACCACGACGCTGAAGCCGCTTTATCCGCTCTACATCTCGGCTGTCGACAGCGGCAATCTCGCCGGCCATCTGGTGGCGGTGGCGGCGGCCTGCGCCGAATGGGCCGAGGCGCCCTCCGTGCACCTCCAGGGCGATTTCGAAGGCATTCTCGACACGGTCACCATCCTCAGCGAAAGCCTCGATGATCTGCCCGACGACCGCCGTCAGCTGCGCCCGCTGCGCCAGCGCCTCGCCGACCGTCTCGACGGCATGCGGCGCGCTGTCGACACCATCAAGGCGCAGCCCGAAATGGCGTCGATCCGCACCATCAACCTGGCCGTGCTGGCCGGCGAGATCCGAAAATTGGCCACCGCCATCCATACCGAGGCGGTGTCGCCCCAAAGCGACGTCATCGTCGACTGGGCGGCAAGGCTGGAAGCCACCTGCGAAGCGCACGTCCATGACGCGCACAGCGACGACAATGCCGTCGAGGCGCTGCGTGCCAAGCTGCTCACCTTACGCGAGCGCACCCGCCGCTATGCCTTCGAGATGGATTTCTCCTTCCTGATGCGGCCGGAGCGCAAGCTGCTGTCGATCGGCTACCGGGTCGAGGAACACCAGCTCGACGAAAGCTGCTACGACCTTCTGGCTTCCGAAGCGCGGCTGACCAGCCTGTTCGCCATCGCCAAGGGCGATCTGCCGACCGAGCACTGGTTCAGGCTTGGCCGGCCGATCGTCGAAATCGGTTTCCAGGGCGCGCTGATGTCCTGGTCCGGCTCGATGTTCGAATATCTGATGCCGCCGCTGGTCATGAAGGAGCCGCAGGGCTCGATCCTCAACCAAACCAGCAAGCTGATCATCAAACGCCAGATCCAGTATGGCCGCCAGAAGAACGTGCCGTGGGGCATTTCGGAGGCCGCCTACAATGCCCGCGACCGCGAACTGACCTACCAATATACCAATTTCGGCGTTCCAGGCCTCGGGCTGAAGCGCGGTCTTGGCCAGAACACGGTGATCGCGCCTTACGCCACCATACTGGCGGCCCAGTTCAATCCGCGTGAAGCCGTGCTGAATCTCGCCCGATTGCGGGAGATCGGGGCGCTCGGCCGCCACGGCTACTACGATGCCGTCGACTTCACGCCGCAGCGCGTGCCGGAAGGCACGGACCATGTCGTCGTCCAGAATTATATGGCCCACCATTCGGGCATGTCGATCGCGGCGGTTGCCGACGCCATCTTCGAAGGTCGCATGCGCGACCGCTTCCACAGCGATCCGGTCATCGAATCGGCCGAACTCTTGCTGCAGGAGAGGGCGCCGCGCGACATCCCGACAGCGACCGTCAGGACCGAGGCCGACGAACGCTCCAAGGACGAGACCGAAGTCGACAGCCCCGACACCCGCATCGTGCTCAATCCGCTGCAGTCGCTGCGGTCGACCAACGTCATGTCGAACGGCCGCTATTCGGTGATGGTCAGCGCGACCGGCTCGGGCTACAGCCGCTGGGGCGATCTCTCCGTCACCCGCTGGCAGCCGGATCCGACCGAGGACCGGCTCGGCTCCTACATCTTCCTGCGTGACGCCGGCACCGGCGACTGGTGGTCGGCTACAGCCGAACCGAAGCGAGCCGCCGAGGAAAAGGCGCAGACCTTGTTCTCCGACGACAAGGCGAGCTTCGTCAAATCGGTGGGCACCTTGCGCTCCGAGGTCGAATGCATCGTCATCTCGGAAGGCAATGGCGAGGGCCGTCGGGTCACGCTCTACAATGACGGTCCGTCCGACCGTCACATCGAAGTGACCTCCTTTGCCGAGCTGGTGCTCGGCCTGGAGGCGTCCGACAACGCGCATCCGGCCTTCTCGAAGATGTTCGTGGAAACCGAAATCTCTGCGAACAACGCGGCGATCTTCGCCACGCGGCGCAAGCGCGAGACCAGCGAGCCCGATATCGCCATGGTGCATTTCGTCACCGATCCGTCCGGATCGGCGCGCGACGCCGAGGCCGAGACCGACAGGCGCGCCTTCATCGGCCGTGGCCGCACCATCGTCGACGCAGCCGCTTTCGACCCGGGCGCCAGGCTGGGCGGCCACTCAGGCTTTACGCTCGATCCCGTCGCCTCGCTGCGCCGCCAGGTGCGCGTGCCGGCCAACAAGAAGATATCGCTGACCTTCTGGACGGTTGTCGGCGCCGGCCGTGCCGAACTGGACGAAGCCATCGCCCGCCTCGACCATCCGGAGAGCTTTGCCCGCCAGGCCATGCTTGCCTGGACGCGCAGCCAGGTGCAGACCCGCCACATGGGCCTCAGCCTGACCGATGCCGCCAATGTGCAGAAGCTGGCGCGCTATCTGATCTATCCGGATCCGTTCCTGCGTCTTCCCGCCGAATCCATCGCCTCGGGGCTGGGCAAGCAGTCGAGCCTGTGGCCGACAAGCATTTCCGGCGATTTCCCGATCTTCCTGGTCAGGATCGGCGATGTCGCCGATCTCGAAATCGTCGCCCAGGCGCTGCGGTTCCAGGAATATATGCGCACCCGCGGCATGATGATCGACTTCGTCGTCGTCAACGAGCAGGCGTCCTCCTATGTCCAGGACCTGCAGCGGGCGGTCGAGACGCTGTGCGAAAACAGCCGTCTGCGCGGCAAGGAGCTCGGGCCGCGCCAGCACATCTTCGCGGTACGCCGCGACCTCATGGACGAGACCACCTACAAGACGCTGCTCGCCGTCGCCCGCGTCGTCCTGCACACGCGCAACGGCACCATCTTCGACCAGATCGAGCGCGCCGAGGCGGCGGCCCTGCAGGCGCGGGATGCTCTGGCAACGTTGCCGATTCCGCGTGAATTGCCGTCGCCGACACCCACGACGCATACTCCTGCCTCGCAGGCGGTGGCCAATGTCAGCGCCGATGGCAGCGGACTCAGCCAATGGAACGGCTTTGGCGGTTTCGACGGCGACGGACGGCACTATGTCGTGCGCCTGGCCGGGCGGCGCACGACGCCGCAGCCGTGGATCAACGTCGTCTCCAACGCCTCGTTCGGGTTCCACACCTCCGCCGAGGGCGCAGCCTTCACCTGGAGCCGAAACAGCCGCGACTACCAATTGACGCCGTGGTCGAATGATCCGGTCTCGAACCGCCCGGGCGAGGGCCTCTATATCTACGATCAGGCCAGCGGCAAGGCATTCTCGCCGCTCGCCGCCATGGTGCGCGATCCCTCGATGACCTACGAGGCCTGGCACGGCCAGGGTTTCTCGACCTTCCGCTCGAAGCGCGGACCGTTGTCGATGGACCTTACCCATGTCGTCGATCCGGTCGATTCCCTGAAGATCTCGCGGCTGCGCATCCAGAATTCCGGCTCGGTGCCGGCGCGGCTGCGTGTCTATGCTTATGCCGAATGGGTGCTCGGCGGGCATCGGTCGCGCACTGCGGCAACCATCGTCCCGTCGCGGGACGCGGCAACCGGTGCGCTGCTGGCACAAAACCCCTATGGGCTGGATTTCGGCGAGCGTGTGGCCTTCCTGGCGGCCGACGGCGGCGTCCATTCGGTGACCACAGACCGATCGGAGTTCCTGGGCCGGCATGGTTCCAGCGAGCTACCGCAGGCGGTGCTGAGTGGTGCGGCGCTGTCTGGCCGTGTCGAGGCCGGCGACGATCCGTGCGCGGCGATTGCCCGCGACGTCGAGATCCCGGCAGGCGGCGACGTGACGCTGCTCTGGCTGCTCGGCGACGCCGAGTCGGTCGAGGAGGCGAGCGCGCTGGTGCAGGAGCATCGGGCCAAGGACTTCGACCAGCGATTGGCCGACAATGAGCGCGAATGGCGCGGCTTCCTCGACACCATCCAGGTCGAGACGCCCGACAAGGCGCTCGACGCCATGGTCAACCACTGGCTTCCCTATCAAAGCCTGGCCTGCCGCATCCGCGCCCGCTCGGCCTTCTATCAGGCCAGCGGCGCCTTCGGCTTCCGCGACCAGTTGCAGGATACGCTGGCGCTGCTGGCGCATGACCCACAGTTGGCGCGCGACCAGATCCTCAACGCGGCGCGGCGGCAGTTCCCCGAAGGCGACGTGCAGCACTGGTGGCTGCCGCGCACGGGTGCTGGCGTACGCACGTTGATCTCCGACGACGTGGTCTGGCTTGCCCACGCTACGGCGCGCTATTTGCTGGTCACTGGCGATGCCTCCATCCTCAAGGAGCAATTGGCCTTCATCGATGGACAGCCGCTGGGCGAGGGCGAGCACGATGCCTTCTTCACCCCGGAAATCTCGAAGAAGACAGCGACGCTCTACGATCATTGCGCGCGTGCGCTCGATCTCGCCATCAAGCGCAGCAGCCCCGCGGGCCTGCCGCTGATCCTCGGCGGCGACTGGAACGACGGCATGAACCGCGTCGGCGAGCACGGCAAGGGCGAGAGCGTCTGGCTCGGCTGGTTCCTGCTGAAGACGCTGGGCGATTTCGCCCCCGTCGCCAAGACCGAGGGTGATGCCAAGCGAGCACAGGCCTGGGCAAAGCATGCCGATGTTCTGAAGCGGGCGCTTGAGAGCACCGCATGGGACGGCGAATGGTACCGGCGCGGCAGTTTCGACGACGGCACGCCTTTGGGGTCTCGCCACTCGCAGGAGTGCAAGATCGACTCGATCGCCCAGTCCTGGAGTGTGCTTTCGGGAGAGGGCGACCCGGCACGGTCGACCACCGCCATGGAGCAAGCAACGAAGCTGCTCGTCGACGACAAGCTGAAGATCGTCAAGCTGTTCACGCCGCCATTCTCGAAGACGGAAAAGGACCCCGGTTACATCAAGAGCTATCCGCCTGGCGTGCGCGAGAATGGCGGCCAGTACACCCACGCCGCCACATGGTTCGTCATCGCGCTTGCCGAGATGGGGCAGGTCGACGAGGCCTATCGTTGTTTCTCGATGCTGAATCCCGTCAACCACGCGACCGACGAGGCCACGGCCGAGCACTATCGAGTCGAGCCCTATATCGTGGCGGCCGACATCTATGCCGGGGACGACAATGCCGGCAACGGCAAGGGCGGCCGTGGCGGCTGGACCTGGTACACCGGCTCTGCCGGCTGGCTCTACAGGGCTGCGGTCGAAGGCATTCTGGGCATCGAACGGCGCGGCAAGCGTGTCCAGTTCAAGCCGAAGCTGCCAAGCCACTGGGATGGGTACTCGGCAAATCTCAAAATGCTGGGGGCGGAACTCAAGGTTCGTGTCATCCGCGACAATAAGGCCAAGGCCGTGTCGCTGGAGGTGAATGGGGCAAAGACCAAGGCTTCGGCAGTCGAGCTGAAGGACGGCGAAGTTGCCGAGGTTGTCGTCAGGATTCCGGCCTGAGGCCTGTTGCCCAAAAAGCATGCGCTCGGGGCTGAGGCCCCGACCGCGACTTTTGTCACGCCAGGCGGGATGAGAGGCCCCATCCCGCCTGGCGTTGCCGTCTGCCGTTGACGGGCATCCCGCCGAGAAGTCTATGAAATCAAAGGTTTGAGGCGCCCCATAGGAGTAGCCGCGAGCGGTGAGGCTTTGGCCACCCTTCGCCTGGAAGGGCATCCTGCAGCTTTGTTTTGCTTTATACTTCGCGAAAGGCGATTTCGGCCTCAGTCATCCGCCCGACATTGTTGCTGATTAAAATTATGGCAGCACGTGCCAACTGCCATGATTTCGCCGCATGCCTGACATTTTACCTGTCTTCTCAAACCGTTAGGTGATCACGGCAGATTTCGGAACGTCGCCATCTTTTGTTCGCTCTAAGGGAACTGAAGGGGTACACGGCCATTGTTTTGCGACGTATCAACCGGTACGAATAAAATGATGCAGTGCACAATAAACAGCGTGGCGGAGTAACTGGGGTGACCCTTCTGCAAATCTACTGGCGAGCTCTCGGTTATCTGGCCGCGGACAGGAAACGCGTTGCGTTGATCTGTTCGGCCAACGTGGCTCTCGCCATCGTAGCGCTTCTCGAGCCGATTATGTTCGGTCGCGTCATCGGCGCCATCTCCGAGCGTGGCTCTGTCTTCACCACGCTGGTCATGTGGGCCGGTCTCGGCGCCTTCAACATCGTTGCCTTCGTCATGGTGGCGCGCGGCGCTGACCGTTTCGCCCATGCTCGGCGCAGCGAAGTGCTTTGCGAGTCGTTCGAGCGCGTGATCACCATGCCGCTCGCCTGGCACCATCAGCACGGCACCTCCAATGCGCTGCACACGATGCTGCGCGCCGTCGAAACCCTGTTCAGCCTTTGGCTCGAATTCATGCGCCAGCATCTGTCCACGGCTGTCGCCCTCGTGCTGCTGGTCCCGACCGCGATCAGCATGGACCTGCGCATGTCGCTGGTGCTGCTTGGCCTCGGGCTGCTCTATGTCGGCATCGGCCGGATGGTCATGCGCCGCACCAAGGCGGGCCAGGCCGCGGTCGAGCGCCACTACCACAAGGTGTTCGCGCATGTGACCGACTCGGTCAGCAACGTTGCGGTGCTGCAGAGCTACAATCGCCTCGGCCACGAGGCCGATACGCTGCGCCGCTACGTCAAGAACCTGCTCGACGCGCAGAACCCTGTGCTCGACTGGTGGGCGCTGGCCAATGCCTTGCACCGTCTGTCATCGGCAATCTCGATGCTGATCGTGTTGTCGATCGGCTCCTATCTCGTGACTCATGGTCAGTTGGGTGTCGGCGACGTCATTGCCTTCACCGGTTTTGCCACGATGCTGATCGCTCGCCTCGACCAGATGTCGGCTTTCGCCAACCAGATTTCCGAGGCCCGTGCCAAGCTCGAGGATTTCTACCATCTCGAGGACTCCGCGGCTGATTCCGCCGAGCCGGACGGCTTGCGCGATCTTTCCAACGTCACCGGCCATGTGCGCTTCGAGAATGTCGGCTTTGAATTCGCCAATTCCGGCCAAGGCATCGACGACGTGTCCTTCGAGGTGCAGGCGGGCCAGACCGTCGCCATCGTGGGCCCGACGGGTGCCGGCAAGACCACGCTCATCAACCTGCTGCAGCGTGTCTTCTCGCCGTCCCATGGCCGTATACTGATCGACGGCATCGACACCCGCACCGTGACCCGCAAGTCGGTGCGCCATTCGATCGCCACGGTGTTCCAGGATGCCGGCCTGCTCAACCGCTCGATCGAGGACAACATCCGTGTCGGCCGCGCCGATGCAAGCAATGACGAGATCCATGCCGCCGCCAATGCGGCTGCCGCACAGGACTTTATCCTGTCCAAGAGCAATGGCTACGACACGGTGGTTGGCGAACGTGGCGGCCAGCTGTCGGGCGGCGAACGTCAGCGCATCGCCATTGCCCGTGCCGTGCTGAAGGACGCACCGATCCTGGTGCTCGACGAGGCGACCAGCGCGCTCGACGTCGAGACCGAGGACCGCGTCAAGGAAGCGATCGACGAACTGCGCCGCGACCGCACCACGTTCATCATCGCCCACCGCCTGACCACCGTTCGCGACGCCGATCTGGTCGTGTTCATGGACAAGGGCAGGGTGGTCGAGATGGGCGGCTTCACCGAGCTGTCGCTGCGCAATGGGCGCTTTGCCAGCCTGCTGCGCGCTGGCGGCCTGCTCAACGACGAGGAGGTCCGCCGCCTCAGCCGCACCGTGCTGCAACAGCAGGAAGCGGCCGCCTGATCAGGCACGTCTCTGCCTTCTCCCACAGGGGAGAAGGCAAAGCGCTGCAGCCCTGCGACACCACCGCTCGATTGCCCCGAACGCCGCGGCGGTTTATGTAGAACCGTATGAGCGACACGACTTCACGCCTGACGAGCTGGATGGATCTCGCCAACCCGACGCGCTTCGTCGGGTTGGCGGACAAGGTCGTGCCGTGGCTGGCCACGATCGCCGCACTGATCCTCGCCGTCGGGCTCTATATGAGCTTCGCCGCGCCTGAGGATTTCCAGCAAGGCATCACCGTCCGCATCATGTACATCCACGTGCCTTTCGCCTGGCTGGCCATGATGTGCTACACGCTGATGGCGGTCTCGGCGCTCGGCACGCTCGTCTGGCGGCATCCGCTGGCCGATGTCGCGCTGAAATCAGCCGCACCCATCGGTGCGGTCTTCACCGCGCTGGCGCTGATCACCGGTTCGATCTGGGGCAAGCCGATGTGGGGCACTTGGTGGGTCTGGGATGCGCGGCTGACTTCGGTCTTCGTGCTGTTCCTGATGTATCTCGGCATCATCGCGCTGACCCGTGCGCTCGACGATGCCAGCCGCGCCGCCTGGGCCGCCGCCATCATCACGCTGGTCGGCTTCATCAACATCCCGATCATCAAATTCTCGGTCGACTGGTGGAACACGCTGCATCAGCCGGCCTCGGTGTTCCGCATGGGCGGCTCCACCATCGACCCCAGCCTGCTGTGGCCGCTTCTGGTGATGGCGCTCGGCTTCACCGTGCTGTTCTTCGCGCTGCACCTGATGGCGATGCGCACCGAAATCCGCCGTCGCCGGGTGATTGCCATGCGCAGGGTCGCGGCACGGCAGGCGGAGCGCTCTCCCCCTTCTCCCCTTGTGTGAGAAGGCAAGACGCTTCTTAGTTCACCCCATCCTTCCGCGCGCCGCCACAGGCAGCGTTTCCAGCACTTTGTCGCCGTCGACCAGGTTGACCTCGTTGAACAAGTTTGTGACGACGCAGCAATGGTCGGGCACGACACGCACGCGCTCGCCGATGCGCAATTTGCCGTCACCCGAAAGCGTGACGGTGCCGTGCTCCTCGCTCAGGCCCGTCACCCGCGCTCCCGGCACGCCGGGCAACTCGCCGAAATCGGCGAGACCCAGCGTGTCGCTGGACAGCGCCTTGCTGCCGGCATCGAGTATAGCGCGCGTCGCGGTGGGATGGCTGACCACCGTCGACAGCACCGTCAGCGCGCAATCGTCGAGCGTGCCGACGCCTTTGGCGACCTGATAGCGGTCGAGATAGATGTAGGTGCCTGGACGATACTCCGTGACAACAGATGTATCGCTGGAGCGCCACATATCCGGCGTGCCGCCGCTGGAGATGCGTTCGCAGGCGAGGCCCGATGCGGCCAGCGCCTGCTTGGCGTCGGCGAGCCAGGCTTCGGCCTCCGCTGCCTTCCCGGCGGCCGGGTAGGTCATCAGTCCTCCGAAGGCGAGGCCACCGGCTCTGTCGATCTGTCTTGCCAGCGCAACCGCTTCATCGGCCGACTGCACGCCGCAGCGTCCCATGCCGGTGTCGCATTCGACCAGCACCGGTAGACGATGACCGGCATCGGTGAAGGTGGCTGCCAGCCCTTCGAGCGTCTCCATGCTGTCCGCTGTCACCGACAGGGTGACGCGCCCGTGCAGCGCCAGAAGCCGCTCCAGCTTGGCGCGCCCAAGGATGTTGTAGGGAAGAAAAATATCGGCCAGCCCGGCATCGGCCATCACCTCGGCCTCGCCGATCTTCTGGCAGGTGATGCCGACGGCGCCGGCCGCCACCTGCTTCTTCGCCCAATAGGGCAATTTGTGCGTCTTGATATGCGGCCTGAGCTTCAGCCCATTCCTGTCGGCATGCGCCTGGGCGCGGGCAATATTGGCTTCGGCGCGCGCGGCGTCGATGAGAATCGACGGCGTATCGAGGTCGTGGACGGTCGGCATCATCTTTCACCCCATGAGGAATCCGCGGGATTTATGGCCCTGAAAATCCGCGATGTCACGCGGCCAGCGAAGCGGATCTGTGGTCCATGCGCCTAAGCGCAAGGCCGGGCAGGCGGCGAGATGGATCGACACCGCATCGACGTTCGGCTATGCGATTTGCCAGACAAATCGATACGAAGGGATCATGATCATGAAGCGCTCCGCCATCAACGACATCATCCGCGAAGCCGACGCTTTCATCCGCTCGTTCGGCTACATCATGCCGCCCTTCGCCTATTGGTCGCCGCAGGAGGCGAAGGCGCGCCAGGCCGACTCCGCGGCCGTGTTTACCTCGCGGCTCGGCTGGGACATCACCGATTACGGTCAGGAGAAGTTCAAGGAGCTCGGCCTGTTCCTGTTCACCGTTCGCAACGGCCGCTACGAGGACATGAAGAAGGGCATGGGCATGCTCTATGCCGAGAAAATCATGATCTCGCGCAAGGACCAGCTGTCGCCGATGCATCGCCACAACATCAAGGCCGAGGACATCATCAACCGTGGCGGCGGCAAGCTGGTGCTGGAACTGTTCATGCATGACCGCGACGGCGGCATCGATCCCAAGGCCGAGGTTTCGGTGCCGGTCGACGGAACCATCCACAGGCTGCCTGCGGGCGGGCTCCTGAAGCTCGACCCGGGCCAAAGCGTCACGCTGCTGCCCGGCGTCTGGCATGCCTTTTGGGCCGAGGGCAAGGATGTGCTGATCGGCGAGGTCTCGACCGTCAACGACGATCTCACCGACAATGTGTTTCGCGAACCGATCGGCCGTTTTTCCAACATCGACGAAGACGTTGCCCCGATCCATCTGCTGGTGTCCGACTACGAGAAGTGGCTGGGGTAAGGGGCCGCTCCACGCCCTCGGCGACGCCAGTCACACGACCGTGTGACTAGTCACACGGTCGAAAATGGGTAGGCCGTAGCGCCTACCTACTGCGATCCTTGTTCGACCGATCCTGCCGCTTCGTCCTTGAAGACGACCTTTGTGCCTTTTTGCACTTCAGAGGCGAGGTCTTCGGCATCCCAGTTGGTCAGCCTGATGCAACCATGCGAGAAGGTCTTTCCGATCTTGCCTGGGTCCGGCGTTCCGTGAATGCCGTAGCTATCGATGGACAAGTCGATCCAGACCGATCCCACCGGATTGTTTGGCCCGGCAGCGATCGTGAAGGGGCGCTTGGTCTTCACCCCCTTGAAGGCAAACTCGGGATCGTAATGATAGGTTGGGTGGTGCACCACGCGTTTGACCTCCGCCTGGCCACTCGGCGCGGGCTTCTCCTGGCTTCCGATCGAGGCGGGGTACGTCGCAAGCACTTTGCCGGAAGGGTCAAGCACCCGAACCTGGCGAGCGCTCTTGTCGACCTCGACGCTCGCGATGTCTTGCGGCGGATCACCTCGGGTGACAGCTGGCACGAGCAGCTTTTGCCCCGCCCTCCTGAAGCCGATGCCGGGATTGAGCCGTTCAAGCAGTTGCTCGCTGATGTGGAAGCGCTCCGCCATCTTTTCCAAGGCATTGTGGTAAGCCAGCCTGGGCAGGCGGGCCATCCTCTCCATGCGTGCCGGAATTCGCCTGGTGAACGGCCCATGCACATCCTTGCGTGTCAAATCGTAGGTCTCAATCGCGGGGCGCGAGGAGGTCGCGACCAGCTTGTCCCATGTCTCGCGGGTGAGCTTGCCGTCGGCAGGCAATCCGTTGGCCGCTTGGAACGCACTGACTGCCCGGGTGAAGTTCTCTGCTTGGCGGCCATCGATCAGGCCTGGCGAGAAGCGTGCACGATCCAAGAGGATTTGCGCCTTCAGCACGGTCGCACTGACGCCTTTCGCTTCGCTGCCGTCAAATTGGGCGTTGTTGACGGCGGCCGCGTCCAGTTTTGCCGCCGCCGTTGCATCGCATGCCATGACGAGCATGGCGACCGCGACAAGAACGAGCCTGATCATGGAGGTCACACTCCCGTATGGGCACCTGCTTCTATGACGTCGCACGGCCGATCTGGTTCCATTTCCTGCAGTTGCGTCCGACTGCCGAGTGCCGTGCGCGCAGTGAACCCGGACCAGGAGCACCCGGCGGTGGCGCGGGTGCATTGTTGATAAGGGTCCGCCATCATCAAGATGAATGGCGACTCCCGTCAGCGCATGTGTTGGCTTCAGAACCGCAGAGACCGGAGCGACAACGGGCCAACGCCCGATTGAGTCCGTCTCCACAGGCTCGGTGACCGAGGAGAGCCAGGATGCAATTTCCTGCCCAGAAGAACAAAGGACCGGCTCAACCAGCCGAGGATGAGCGCCAGGCACGGCTTGAGAAAACAGCCAGGCTCAAGCAGCTTCGCTCCTATGCTTCCTGGCTTTCGTCTGACCCAAACGCCCAACTTCACGATGAGATAGACTGTTCCGTGCTGATCGAAGGCGTGGGGCGACGCAGCATGGAGCCTCGGCTGATCGGCAGGTGACATACCCGGGCGGCGAGGTTTCCACCGCCAACGACGATCTGGTCGACAATTTGTTTGGCTAAAGCAGTTCACCGTTTCACGGAAACGGCGACCCGCTCTAACTCCTTGTTTTGACGCAATTCCGGATGGAAAACCGTTTCACACTTTTCCTGGAATTGCTCTAGCCGATCGGCCGCAACAGTGGCGACAGGCAGACTTCGCGTCAGTGACAGCAGCCTTGCTGCGCGCTCGTCCTGCACAGGCAGGACGAGGTGATCGGTACGTCCGCCTTGGCCAGCGCCGCTGCAAGGCTTGTCTGCAATGTCGGCAATTCATCGGTCTCGCCGCGCCGTTTCAGGCATTCCACAAGCCCGTGCAATGCCCAGACATTGTTCGGATGCTGGGCACAGCGCTGCACCGTGCCGCTCAGGCCCAGATCGTCGCGATAGACCTGTTCTGCTTCCTGCGCGTGACCCTGGTCGAGAAGCAGCGCCGCCAGCGCATGGCGCGGCGGGTGCATCCAGGCCCACGGCTCGGTGTAGGACAGATTGTCGTCAAGCTCGACCGCCTGCCGCAAATGGCCATACGCCTCCTCATGCCGGCCCTGGTGGTACGCGAGCTCGCCGTCGAGCAGGGCGGCACCGACAGCCAGCGAAGCTTGCGCCGGGTTGCTGAGGAAGCGCCGCTCGGGCGCAATGCCTTTCAGATGCCGATGGAACTCTTCGCGCTCACGTTCAGCCTCAGCGAAATGCTTGAGCGTCGCATGCGCCACACCTTTGGCGTAGCGCTGCATGGCCGCCGTCAGCACATAGAGGCCAGGCTCCTCGGTGACCGGTTCGTCGATGATCTCCTGCCAGCGGCCGAAGCGCACCTGCACATGCGATTTCATCGCATGGTAGCCTTCCACCGTCTGCGTGAGCTTTGGCCGGCCCTGGATGGCGACCACGTCGCGCGCGACCAGGCTGCGCACTCTGTCGGCGGCCCACAGTGCAGGCTGGTGCTGGCCCGACAACATGCAGGTGAACATCATCAGATGCAGATCGTGGCAGCAGCCGAGCAAATAATAGGTCGGCTCGTCGGCATAGGCGAGATAGAGGTCGTTGGCACGCACCGCCTTTTCGCTGGCGCGTTTTGCTTTCTCATACTCGCCGCACAGCACATAGATATGCCCCGGCATGTGGTTCATGTGCCCGGCATCGGGGCACATCTCGCCGAGCAGATCCGCTGACCGCATGCCGCGCTCCGGCATGGTGGACATTTCCAGGAGATGGATGTGCAGGTGGACGATCGCCGGATGTTGTGCTGCGCCGGCCTCATCGGCAAGCCGGATCGACCGCTCGCAGACGTCGAGCGCCTCGACGACATCGGAATTCGGCGCCGGCGCGCCGGTCTTGAGGTTCCACAGCCGCCGCACCGTGCGCATCATCAGTGCTTCGACCAGCAGTGCCATCACATCATGGTCATCGGGAAAGTCCCGATACACAAGCCGCATCGCGGCGGCATAGGCGTCATCCCAACGTTCGAATTCCTCCAGGCTCACCCGGTGTGGCTTCTGGAAGCGGGCGGCCAGCGCCTCGATCAGCCGCTTCTCGATCTCACTGGCGGAAGCCGCATTGGCCCTGGCCAGTTGGACATGCTCGAAGCAGCGCTTGGTCGCGCTGTCGGCCTCGGCCTCGCCATGTTCCTTCCAGGTCAGATTGTAGAAAGGTCCGGCAGCATAGGCGATGCCCCAATGCACCATCGGACAGTCCGGATCTGTTTCGAGCGCCTTCTCAAAACACTTGATGCCTTCCTCATGGTTGAAGCCGTAGCACCAGTTAAGGCCAATATCGAACCAACGCTGGGTTTCTGTCGAGCGAGTGGAGATGGGGCGGCGGTAGGTGCCGAGGTCGAAGCGGTCCATGTGGTCTCATTCAATTCTGATTGCCAGCGAGCCAGCTCTGGTCAGACTCCTTCGCCATCAATGTGTGCCGAAACTGGCAGGCATGGCAAACGCAACGAGTGCCATCGCTGCTTGCATTTGGATACTACCGCCCTTAGCCGGTCTCTTCGGGCACCGTTTCATTTTGCCAGCCGGCTAGCTCAGGCAGGTCGTCAAGCCAGTTTTTCTCGGTCATCAAGGCATCGCCGGCCTGCGGAGCAGCCTCGGTGGCGTTTTGAATGAGCCAGTCCATCCACTTCCGATAGGCAGCCGGGGTCAACTCGGGCGGCAGCACCTTGGCCTTGGCCAGCATGCGTTTGCGGAAACTCACCTGCCTGCGGAGTTTCGTCGTCGTGAATTTGATGGTCTTGCCCTGATATTCGACCGTCCAGCGCCCGTCGCCGTGGCTAGCGAGCCTGTCGATGGCGAAGCCGCTATCCACCGGCCTATCCCGCCAAGGAAGCTCGACGGCATTCTTCCTCAGATCGAGTGCCCATCGCCTGTAGTTGGTCCCGGCACGCTGGGGCGGCAGCACCCCTGTCTGTTCGAGCATCTTCCTGCGGAAGGTCGGCTGCTTCTTAAGCTGGCCTGTCGTCAGCTCGATGCGATGCCCGCGGAATTCGACGTGCCAGCGGATCCTGCCATTGCCGAAATACTTGACCAGCCTGTCGATGACGAACGCGTCGTCGGAGAGCGTCACGCAGCCTTGGCTCATGCGTTCGAGAATGTACTGGCTATCAGTGAGCATGACGCGGCCTTGTGGAGGAGCCTTCATGAAGCTTCACTAAGGCGGACGCAACGACCAGGCAATCTCGCCTTCCATGATTCCGTCGCATAGACACCGATGACGCGCCGTATCGCTCGCGCGCTTATCCTGACCAGCGGCTAGGAGCAGCGGCCCGGCGTCGGGGGGTATCGAGGGGGACTAGCGCCGAGCCTGACCGGCTTGGAGGGGGCAGTGCCGGCTGTCCGAATTACAAGCCTTTTTATGCGTCTACGCTAATTTAATTAAAGGACCATATTCCGCTGGGGCCAAGTTTACGGTCATTTTGCCGCCCGTCCCATTTCAGCACAGGGTTGCTGGCATTGCTCTTGCACCGGACCTGTTACTGGGTGAACCCCGGTCCTGATCGCGTACCCGATTAGGTAGTAGGCTCGCCGGGCTCCGAGGGCGTTGGGGTCTTCGCCCGGCGAGTTGCCAACTTCCTATCCTTTTGGCGGCTTTTTAGCATCAGCTTGACAACTTGATCGCTCCAAAGCACCTTCGGCGAGTGGAAAATGCGAGGAGCATTTATGAAAAAGAACTATGAAAAGCCTGTCCTGGCGAAGCGAGGAATCCTTTCCTCAGTCACGGCGCAAGTCGTCGAGTCGGGTCCTGCTACGTCGGACTGAGCCGATCTCGACATGACGGGAAGCTCGCCGGCCCGGTTCGGTGTGCTGTAGGAATTGTCCTCGGGTGGCGACTCTCAAAAGGTGTCGCAATGACTAGGTCAAAACCCTCAAAGCAATTATCACAAGCTGAAATTGATCGCTTTCTAATGGCAGCGGAAGCGCTGCACCTAAGCATCATTAAGCCATTCATATCGCCGTATTGCGACCACTACAGGCAGACCGGTGTCCCGCATGAGGTGTTGTTGAAGACCTTGCGGGACGTCACCCGTAAGAAAGCCGAGTTCATCCGGTGGAACACTGCTGGGCCGGTTAGGCCGCAGACGGCGGGATAACGCGTTCAGCCATCGTTGCGCTTCAAAAACGAAGACCTAAAGCCCTTCCCATCCGGCTTGGCCTGACAGCAGGCCAAACGCATGATGGGCAGATCGCCGATCACCTGCTCGATCACCTCGGTCCGCGCACTATCGTGCTGGCCGATAAGGCCTATGACGCTGATCGCATCCGCGACCTGATCCAGGATCGGGGCGCAACTCCAAACATCCCGCCCAAGAGCAATCGGCGCTGGAAGCCCTGCTTCAGCAAGCGGCTCTATCGCGAGCGCAACCTGATCGAGCGCTTCTTCTCCAAACTGAAGTACTTCTGCCGGATCGCGACCCGCTACGACAAGCTGGCTGGCAACTTCCTCGCCATGGTTCAACTCGCCTCAGTGCGGCGTGGCTGCGCGCTTATGAGTCTACGGCCTAGAATCGGAGTTTCATCCTTGGCAGATTATGTGCCGTCCGACGTGGCCTTGGGTTTACTGAGCAATTCAGTTCGCCCAGCACCGCCCCAATCGTTCTCGCGCGTATAACTAAGTTCTCGAACAGCCTCTACAAAGGCTGGTGGTCTTCCGGCGAGAAGTGCCCCGTTACTGTCCCGCCCTGCCATGAATTCTAGGCGATAGCCTCTGTCTTTAGCCTTGAAAAGATGGTGAGCAAATTGTGTGAAGGATGATTGCCAGCCTGCTTTAGACTGTTGTCCGGCAATTTTCTCATACTCTTTTATTACTTCATCAATTATTTGGTCAGACTGCTTTTCAAGTTCTTTTTCAAGTTCGTCCGCCTTCTTGTCGTCAAGGCCTTTCTGGATTAATGTAGAAATTGCGCTTTTTATCTCTTGAGAATCCTTCATGTATTTCTGGAACCGCGTCCATATAAGAAGTATTACAAGAAGGAATTTCCAATCAATCGCAACTGCAATTGATAAGTCGACGTTATCGACGCTGATAATCGTTGGCTTTTCTTCGTCGCTAAATTCAGCAGATACACGGTTAAATAATTTAAAGAACCAATCGATCTCTTCTGATAATTCGAAGGTTGTCGATTTCAATGACGCAATTGGAAAGGTTATTTCGACTGAATCCTGAGCGCCATGATTCTCTCCACCCTTAGCAAAGGGAGCGTTTGCTTGAACGTAGGCGTTAACTCTGCCAAGTGCTTCAGAAGCATTTTGGACAACAAATACGGACACCTGACCTTGATCTTCCTTGGCGATATCATAAACTTCAAGTAATTTTTGGTATTGTCCGATTTCGCGGAGTAATTTACGCTCCTCGAAATCAAGATCCTCAAACAGCCGTATGAATTCAGAATTCCACTGTTTAGGCGTGTTCCGCGATCCAGCTTGCAAACTAGCTTGAACTAATTTGTTTTTAACAATGTTCGCTTGCAAGCGAACAGCAGCGTTATAGGCGTCTTTTATATTCATGAACCTGCCCCAAGTAGATTGCCCATCGCAACCGACCATAGGCAGGGCCGGCCGTCAAGATTCGTTGGGAAGCCATTGAGGTTCGGAAGCTCACCTATGAGGAGTTCGAAAAGAACAAGCGCCATGCCTTCCAACTGAATGCCAACTACGGGGGGTGGCTGATAGCATCGCTCTTGCTCGCGCATGGCGCTGCCGTCGCGTTCCTCGCACAGAACGACCGGCTATCGAAGGCGGTGCTGCCTTCGGTCTTTTGGTGGCATGTGCCCGGCCTGCTTCTGGCCTTCCTGTGCGGCTTCCTTGTTTGGGCGAACTGGAGCTTTCACGCCCGCATCTATGAGGCCGTGAGCCCCGGCATGATCTCTACGACGATGAGCACTGGCCAAAGTTCGATGACGGCACAAATCGTTGGATTAGTTGGACCCATTGGACTGGAATCGCCGCCGGCATCCTGTCGGCCCTTTGCATCTTGGCGTCGGCGCTCGCCGCCTATCGTTTGATGCCGCCTTGACGACCTTTAGGAATAATCCCTTGGCACATATTGCGCCGCAAACTCTGTTTCCAGCCGCTTGTGGTCGTCCCATGACGTCGGGGAGGGGTTTGCCTTGTCCCATGCCCGCAAGCGAGCAGACGCGGCTTTCATGGCCTTGAAAAGATCACGGTTCGAAAAGTCATCGGCCCCAGTTTCTTTTCTGAATGATCTGGCAGCTTCCGACCGTCGCTTTGACCACTCCGCGTATGACGGATTATTTGCGAGCCGATACTCCTCTAGCGCCTGATCGCGGTGTTCGGCGGCCCGCTTTTGCCATGGAGCGGGCTTTCCCTTCTTGCCGGGATTGTTGCTCATTGCCGCTCATCCAAGTGATCTTCGTCCATTAAGCCAGAGATTGGCATGCCTACTAACCCTTCGTCTTTGCCTAGCACTTAAAATATGTGTCCTTCCAGCTATCGGCCTTCGGCAGACTGCCGTTCTCTGGAGGCAGATGTGCCCTAGCTGCTGGACGCATGATCACCCAAACGACAAAGCCACTTACAAGCATTCCTATAACAAATTCCATGTCGCCCTCCCGCGCCTGAGTTCTGCACGCTCATTCGTCCGGCTCACGATCGGGCTTGTCGAAAGCGTTCAAGCTAACCTCTCTTGTGAGACTGCCGGAATCTACACCTAGAGAAACCAAAAGGTCTGGATCGGTATCCCTATCAAAGCGAACGAGAAAGCCGTAGGTCTCGCCGTCATTGCCATCTATCGTTTCCAGTTCCCAAGACGCATCGTTGAGTAGGTCCAGATCGACGCCCCATTCAGCAGCGATTTCTGCCGCGCCGTTATCGTCATCAAGCATAGCTTCGCCGCCCATGTCGTTCTCCCTTCGCGTTAAGGGAGCCGACTATAGGCCGGAATCACCGTCGAGAGTCGGGCGGAAGGGCAATTTCCACAGGCCCGCGAGCTAACAAAAGGTGCTAACGCACCTTGCTAATGAAAAAAGTTAAGTACCTGATTTCACCGTAAAAAATGGACTGGCTGGGGAACCTGGATTCGAACCAGGACTAACGGAGTCAGAGTCCGTGGGTCTACCGTTAACCTATTCCCCAGCAGGCGCGGTCATGAACCGTGCGGGCCGAGCGGGCAAGCCGCTGTGAGCGCTGCCTTGTAGCCGCCAGCGGAAAATAGTCAAGCCTGCTCTGTGGTTCAATGGCACGTTTCGTCAGGTGATTTCAGACGCCGCACTTCAGATGCCGGCGCGCGGCTCCCAGTCCAATCCCGCGTCTCAACCCTCCGTCCGGCTGAATTGCGAGCGTTCGAAGAACAGCAC
>NZ_RZQE01000460.1:0-4698 GCF_004022955.1 Mesorhizobium sp. M7A.F.Ca.US.002.01.1.1
GACAAGGCCGCGCCATTGCGTGGCGAACATGCCGATGGTCGCCGAGCCGCAGCCGACGCGCATGCGATGTTCCTGCTTGCCGTCGATGACAGGCGCTTTGCCGGCTTCGACTGTTATGGCGGCGCCGCCGTCGATGGCCAGTTCCACCGGCTTGCGGTTGCACAGATTGAGCAGCGCGTCGCAGGTGGCGCGTCCTTCGGCCTTCGAGCCGCCGGTCAGATGATGCACGCCGCCCAGCGACAGCATCTGCGAGCCATACTCGCCCGTCGTGACATGGCCGATTGCCTCGCCTTGCGATCGCACAATAGCCGTCTCGGGTCCGATATGCCGGTCGGTGTCGATCTTCACCTTGACGCCGCAGTACGAAAAAATGCCTTCCGTGACGACGGTGACGAGATCGACGCCTTCGACTTCCTGGCTGACGATGAACGGCGCCGGCTTGTAGTCGGGATAGGTGGTGCCGGCGCCGATTGCGGTGACGAAGCGGCGGCCGGTGTTGACCAGTTCGCCGTCCCATTGTTCGCCCTCCGCGACGAAGGGCACGATTGCCGCGCCGGCCTCGGCCGCATGGTCGAGGATGGTCAGCGGGTCCATCCGCACGATCCTGCCGCCGACATTGCCGTAGCGGTCGCAGGCGCCGGTGCGACCATCAGCGATGTAGCACATCACCGGACAGGCATCGCAGCGGATCTTCTCCGCCACCAGCTTCTCGCCGGGATCATGGGTCTCGAAGCGTTCGGCAAGCTCGCTCATCGGCGTGCTTCCTTTTCGCGGATGCCATCTTTTTCGCGGATGCCAGCGCGGATACGCGTCGGCGTCGCCGGAACCTTGGTGATCAGAACGCCGGTGGCGTGGCGGATGGCGTTGAGGATTGCCGGCGCCGTCGGGATCAGCACATGCTCGCCCAAACCCTTGGCCCCAAAGGGTCCTTCCGGATCCGGAACTTCTATCAGGATGGTCTCGATCGGCGGCACGTCGCCAATGGTCGGGATGAGATAATCGTGCAGATTCTCCGTGCGGCCGGGGATGTACTCTTCCATCAGCGCCATGCCGATGCCTTGCGCGATACCGCCTTCGATCTGGCCTTCGGCCAGCAGCGGGTTGATCGCCTTGCCCACATCATGCGCGGCGGTGATCTTGATCAGCTTCACCGTGCCGAGCTTGAGATCGACCTCCAACTCGGCAATCTGCGCGCCATAGCCGTAAACGGCGTAGGGTTTGCCCTGGCCCTTGGCATCGAGGGGCAGCGTCGGCGGGTCGTAGCTCTCCTCGGCGCGGAAGACGAAGCCCTCGGCATCCAGGTCCAACGTCGTGAGATCAATGCGGCGGGTGGCTTCGCCTTCGCGGATGACGATCGCCGGGCCGTCGAGTTGGAGAGCGGCTTTTTCCGAAACATTGGCGAAACGCAGGATCTTTTCACGCAAGGCGCGGCCGGCCTTCTCGGCCGCCTTGCCGGTGACGAAGGTCTGGCGCGAGGCCGATGTCTTGCCGGCATCGGGAGTAATTGATGTATCGGCGCTCTTCAGCTGGAATCTCTCCAGCGGCAGGCCGAGCGCGTCGGCGCAGATCTGGGCGATGACCGTGTTCGAACCCTGGCCGATATCGACCGCGCCCTGGTGCAGGATGACCGTGCCGTCGGCCGCGATGCCGACCCGAATGGTCGACGGATTGGGCAGCGAGGTGTTGCCGCAGCCATACCAGCAGGACGCGACGCCGACGCCGCGCTTTCTATCTGTGTTGCCACTGTTGAATGCCTCCGCATCGGCCGCCGCGCGCGCCCAGTGCGGCCGCAGCGATTCGAGGCATTCGGCAATGCCGACGCCGGAGTCCAGAAGCTGTCCTGTGACCGTTTCGGAGCCGTTACGAAGGCAATTCTTCAAGCGAAAATCGAGCCTGTCCATGCCGAGCTTGCCGGCCAGCTCATCATAGAGGGTCTCCTGCATGATCGTCGCTTGCGGCACGCCGAAGCCGCGGAAGGCGCCGGAGATCGGCCCATGCGTATGGATGGCGCGGCCTTCGGCGCGGTAGTTCGGCGTCGCGTAGGGTCCGGAGGCGTGCACCGGCACGCGGTTGGCCACGGTAGGGCCCCAGCTTGCATAGGCGCCGGTGTTGAAATTGCCTTCAAAAATCATGCCGGTGACAAGGCCGTCGGCATCGGCGCCGATGGTCGCCTTCATCTCGGCCGGATGGCGCTTGGTGGTCGACATCATCGATTCGGTGCGGGTGTAGGCAAGTGCCGCCGGCCGCCCTGTCTTCATCGCCACAAGGCCGATCAGCGGCTGCAGCGAGACGTCGAGCTTCGAGCCGAAACCGCCGCCGGTCGCGGTCGGCACGATGCGCACCTTGTCGACGGCAAGGCCGAGCACCTTCGCCGTCTCGTCGCGGTCCATATAGGGCGCCTGGGTGCAGGCGACGACGACCAGCGTGTCGCCGTCCACATAGGCATAGCCGGCTTCCGGTTCGATATAGGCGTGCTCGACATAGGAGGTGTCGATGACGCCGGACACCGTGAACGCTGCACCGGCAAGGGCCCCTTCCGGATCGCCGCGTTCGACGAAGCCGGAGGTCAGCAGGTTTGCCGGTCTGTTCTCATGGATGAGCTTGGCACCGCCGGCGCGCGCTTCGCAGGATTGGAGAACATGCGGCAATTCGGTCCAGCGGATCGGAAAATCCGAGAGGTCGATATCGAGCATCGCCTCGCGCTCGCCAGCGACCAACGCCACCGCCTCACCGCGAAGGCGGGCAAACCCTTCGGCCAGTGCCGGCTGGTCGGCGAAGGGGCCGATGACGCCGAAACAGTTTTTTCCCGGAATGTCGGCGGCGGTGAAGACGCAGGCGACACCGGGATGTGCCTTCGCCCAGCCATCGAGGTCACCGAAGGCGAAGCTGGCGTGGTAATGCGGAGAGCGGACCACCAGCACGGCCAGCGCATCGGCGGGGAAAGAATCGCCGCCGAATTTCTCAGCCCCGGTGACCTTCGGCACGCCGTCGAGCCGGATGGGCGAGGAACCGATCGCGTGGCCTGACCGGGGCAAGCGGAAATCCAGGCTTGCTGCCTGCAGGGAGGCATCCATCACTGCGGCAATGATCTTCCGGTAGCCGGTGCAGCGGCACAGAATTCCGCCGAGCGCGTCCTGTACCTCGACCTCGGTGGGGCTCGCCTTCTTCTCCAGCAACGCCGTCGCCGCGACCAGCAGCGCCGGCGTGCAAATCCCGCACTGCGCAGCGCCATGGGCGAGGAAAGAGGCCTGCAACGCCGACAGCCGGCCGTTGGCAAGCCCTTCCACGGTCGTCACCGATGCGCCGGCAGCGGACGCCGCCGACATCAGGCAGGCGCAGACGGGATCGCCGTCGACCAGCACCGTACAGGCGCCGCAATCGCCGGCATCGCAGCCGACCTTGGTGCCGGTCAGCCCCAGTTCGTCGCGCAGCACCAGGGACAGCCGGCGCAGCGGCGGCACATTGACCGATACGACGCTGCCATTGACCTCGAAGGCGATGTCAACGCGCTCCGGGCCGCGAGCAGGCCGAACGGCGCCCAGGTCGGGCACTGCTTCACGCACGTCAGGTTGAACCTGGCTCATGCCGCCACCTCTTCGCCAGTCGTCCGCCCCACAGCCGCAAGCACGGCGCGGGCAACAATCTCGCGCACTGCATCGAGCCGGTATTCGGCGCTGCCGCGCACATCGGCGATCGGCGACAGTTCGCTCATCGGCGCGGACAGGACCGCATCGGCAAGCTCGCCATCCACCGGCAGCCCGCACAACGCGGCTTCGACGCCGGCCAGCCGCTTGGCCACCACCGAACAGGAGCCGGCCGCGACCGCCGCTTGCCGGACGGTGCCATTGTCGACGGCCAGACGTGCTGCCACCATGGCAATGGAAATGACGAGATAGCGCCGGGCGCCGAGCTTGACGAAAGCCGACGTGCCGCTGGGCTTCGGCACGCGGATCGCCGTGACCATCTCGCCGGGCAGCAGAGCCGTGCGGCGGTTGCCGAGAATGAAGTCCTGCAACGGCAGGTGCCGCGTCGCTGCCACCGAGCGCAGCTCGACCTCGGCGTCGAGGACGAGCAGGGCCGGCACGCCGTCGGCGGCAGGCGAGGCGTTGCAGAGATTGCCGGCGACCGAGGCGACGTTCTGGATCTGCGCCGAGCCGACCTCTCGCGCCGCCTGCTTCAGCGCCTCGAAGGCCGGCGGCAAGGGATGGCGGACGATGTCGGTCCAGGTCGTGCGCGCGCCGATGACGAAATGGTCGCTCGTCTCGGCAATGCCGCAAAGCGCCGCCAGGCCGTTAACGTCGAGAACATTGTCGCGGATCGGTTTGCTGCCCTGTGCCGGATAGAAATCGGTGCCGCCGGCAAGGATGCGCCAGGCGCCCTCGCCAAGCAAAGCGAGCGCTTCGTCGACCGAGGTGGGTTTCGCGTAACGGATCACGCTTTGCCTTCCCGAAAAGAGGCCTTCCAGAGCTGGTACTTCGAAAGATCCTTCCAGCACAGGGGTCGGAAAATTCATTCGTATGCAAATGATATCAAGCTGGCAGGATTTGTCAAAGCCGGAGTTTGCCGCGGCGCCGCCGGCACGCATTTGTTATGGCTCGAGAGGTTGACGCGGCCGGCCATCTGGTCAAGTTTCTGCGTCCGGTCGCGTCAGCGGCATTTTCCACTGGAGCCTGCATACGGAAGAGGAAAGCCCATGGC
>NZ_RZQE01000461.1:0-4687 GCF_004022955.1 Mesorhizobium sp. M7A.F.Ca.US.002.01.1.1
CCTCGAAAGATATTTGTCGCTCGAGGCGCTCCGGCGCTGGAACGGCAGCGAGGCCGACTGGGTGGCCGAAGTCGCACCGATCTTTCACAACGCCGTCGCCGTCATCGAGAACCTGTTCGACCCGGAGACGGTCATCCTCGGCGGGCTGGCGTCCACCGACCTGCTCGAAATGCTGGCTGGTTCGGCCGCAGGCCTGCACAACTCCGTCTCGGCCCGCAAGGACCGCACGACGCCCAGGGTCGTGGTCGCGCGCGGCGGACAGCATTCCGTGCTGCGCGGCGCCGCCGCCCTGGCGGTTTCCGGGGTTCTGTCACCTCGCTTCGGGCAGATGTTCGCGGCCGAACGCGAACGCGAGCGCGACCTTCTCAAAGGCAGGGAGATTGCGGCATGAGTGAACCCCTGCTGGTGCTCGACAACGTCACCAAGAACTATGGCGCGATCGAAGCGCTCAAGGGGATCAGCTTCTCGATCGGCAAGGGCGAGGTCGTGGCGCTGCTGGGCGACAACGGCGCCGGCAAATCGACACTGGTGAAGATCATATCAGGCGGACTGGAGCCGACATCGGGCCGCATGCTGTTCGAGGGCAAGGAATTCCTCGCCAAATCACCGGCCGAGGCCAAGGCGGCCGGCATCGAGACCGTCTACCAGGATCTCTCGCTGTGCACCAACGTCGACGTGGTCGCCAATTTCTTCATGGGCCGCGAGATCACCCGCAAGTTTCTCGGCATTCCCGTGCTTGACGAGCGCGCCATGGAAGCCGTCGTCGGAAAGGCGCTGGCCAATGCCGGCACCCGCATTCCCTCGCTGCGCGCCAATGTCGAGCACCTTTCGGGCGGCCAGCGGCAAGCCATCGAACTCAACCGCTTCGTGCACTGGGGCGGCAAGCTGGTGCTGCTCGACGAACCGTTCGCCGCCCTCGGTGTCGAACAGACGCGGCGCGGTCTCGACATGATCCGCCAGGTGGCCAATCAGGGCATCGGCGTCGTCATCATCACCCATATCATGCAGCAGGCTTTTCAGGTCGCCGACCGGATCGTGGTGATCCGCCAGGGCGTCGTGGCCGGCGATGTCGCACGCAATAAAACAAGTCCCGACGCGGTGATCAACATGATCACCGGTGAGACGCTTGCCGGTGCCGGACCGACAGGCTGAGGGACAAAAGAGGGGTCCGGCTTAAGAGGAGCGAACGACATGAAGCGAATACTTCTTGCTGTCTTCGGTATCCTTGCACTGGCCTTTGCCACGCTCACGCCGGCATTCGCCCAGTCCAAGGGTATCGTCTACTATATGGTGCCGACCCTGCTGGACGAGTTCCAGACCGGCTCGGTGAGCGCGCTGGAACTGTTCCTGAAGCAGACCGGCTACGAGATGAAGACGCTGAACGCCGACAACAAGACCGACGCCCAGCAATCGCAGATGAACGACGTCATCGCGCTGAAGCCGGCGGCCATCATCCTGGCTGCAGTCGACTTCAATGCGCTGAAACCGTCCATCGAAGCCGCGCGCGCCGCCGGCATCCCGGTGGTCGAGTTCGACCGCCAGATCGCCTCGACCCCGTCCGACTTCACCTCTGTCGCCGGAACGGTCGAGATCGGCTACGTCGCCGCGGATCAGGCCGAGAAGCTGCTGAAAGCCAAGAACGGCTCGGTGAAGGGCAAGGTTCTGCAGGTGCTCGGCGACCCCGGCGATCCCTACACGCTCGACATCCAGAAGGGTTTTGAGGAGAAGATGAAGGCATTTCCGGACGTCAAGATCATCTCGCTTCCGGCCATGCAATGGGAAGCCAGCAATGCCGGCACAATCGTTGCCGACCAGATGCTGGCCAACCCCGACATCGACCTGATCTTCAGCCATGCCGCGCACCTATCGGTCGCCGCCGTCGCCTCGCTCGAGGCGGCCGGCAAGAAGCCGGGCGACGTCATGCTGATGAGCTCGAACGGCGCTCCGGTCGGCCTCGACCTGATCCGCAAGGGCTGGCTCAACGCCGAAATCGAGCAGCCGCTTTACGCGCAGGCCGCGGCTGTCGCCATGTTCATGGACAAGATCGTCAAGAAGCAGGAAATCAAGCCCGGCGAATACGACGTGCTCGGCCTGAAATCGACCGTGACCAAGGAATCCTGGGGTCCGAACATCAAGATCCCCGGTGCCGCGATCACCAAGGAAAACGTCGATAATCCGGCCTTCTGGGGCAACCAGAAGCCGCCGACGGACACCGTCAAGTCGGTCGAATAGTCATCTGAAGCGCTCCGGGCCGTAGCGGCCCGGAGCCTGCCTTTTCACAACGCCGCGTCCGAAAGGATGCCGTGGCGAATTTGAATCCGCGCCTGAACCCGACGGAATCGAGTTGATTTCGCGGGGGCGCCAACCGGATCAGCCCATGAACCCGCGCACACGCAAAGCCCTGGAGTTCGTACTCGACAACCTCGTCTGGTTCATGCTGCTGTTCGTGCTGGTGGTCTTCTCCATCTTCGTCCCGAACTACTTTCAGCTCGGTATCTTCGCCAACATCATCGAGGCTTCGAGCGTGCTCGGCGTCATGTCGATCGGCCTGGCGCTGGTGATCATCGCCGGTCACATGGATCTGTCGGTCGAATCCGTCGCAGCGCTCAGCGCCATGGCGGTCGGCATCCTGTTTTGCTCGTCGGGCATCGGCATGGGCGTGCAGCTGCATCCCGAGTGGCTGATGGTTCCGGTTTCGCTGCTGCTGGCGCTGGCAGTCGGGGGTCTCATCGGCGCCTTCAACGGCTATCTGGTGGTCAAGGTGAAGATGAGCGCCTTCATCATCACGCTGGCGTCCTACATCTGGGTGCGCGGCCTCGTGTTGGTCGTGTCGGGCGGCCGCTCGGCGCAGGACCTGGCGCCGGCCATCCGCTGGTTCGGCATTCAGCGCCTTGTCGGCCTGCCGCTCACCGCCTGGATCGCGGTTGGCTGTTTCGTGGTCTTTTCGCTGATCATGGCCAAGACGCCGTTCGGCCGGCATCTGGTGATGATCGGCGGCAACGAGACGGCGACCTTCCGCGCCGGCATCCGGGTGAACCGCAATCTCATCATCGCCTTCGTGCTCGCCGGCGCCATCGCCGGCCTCGCTGGCTGGCTGCTGGCGATCCGCACGTCGGGCGCCACCGCCAATCTCGGCGTCGGCTTGCTGTTCAACGCCTTCGCCGCGGTCGTCATCGGCGGCGTCAGCCTCAAAGGCGGCGTCGGCACCCTCCCCGGCGTCTATGCCGGCGTGCTTTTGCTCTCGGCCATCAACACGGCGATCAATTTGATGGGCCTGCCGGCCAATTTCACCCAGGTGATTCATGGCCTGCTGGTGCTGGCCGCGGTGCTGCTCGACGCCTTCAAGCAAACCATTCGCCAAAGACTCGCATGACAGGACGGCTCGCATGACAGGACGGCTAAAAGACAAGGTGGCGCTCATCGTCGGCGCCGCCCGCGGCATCGGCAAGGGCATTGCGCTCCGCTTTGCCGAAGAGGGAGCGCGGCTGGTGCTCGCCGACACCGAAGTCGAAGCCGGGCAAGCGACCGCTGGCGAGTTGGGCGTCCCCTTCATCCGCACCGACATCTCGCAAATGAGCGACGCCGAGGCCGCCGTGGCGCTGGCGCTGAAGCAGCATGGCCGTCTCGACATCATCGTGCAGAATGCCGGCATCTATCCCTGGCAGCTGATCGAGAACACCAGCGCCGACGACTGGGACCGCGTCATGGCGGTCAATCTGCGCGGCACCTTCAATGCCAGCCGCGCGGCCCTGGTGCCGATGAAGGCGCAACGCTTCGGCCGCATGCTCTACACCTCCTCCATCACCGGTCCGCATGTCACCAGCCCGGGCCATGGCCACTATTCGGCCAGCAAGGCCGGCATCAACGGCTTCATCCGCGCCGCGGCACTGGAATTCTCCGGCTACGGCATCACCGTCAACGGCGTCGAGCCCGGCAACATCCTGACCGAAGCGATCGAGCTGCATCGCGGCGAGGCGTTCATCAAGAACATGGAGGATTCCATCCCGCTTGGCCGCCTCGGCAGCCCGCGCGACGTCGCCAATGCCTTCCTGTTCCTCGCCTCGGACGATGCCAGTTACATCACCGGCACGACCATCGTCGTCGATGGTGGGCAGTTGCTGCCCGAAGGCAGCGATTTCCGGCTCGTTCCGCCATGATCATCGATTTCGGCGATGGCTTCTTCCTGCGCCAGGCGACCGAGGCCGACCATCCAGCACTTGCCATGATCTGCCTCAAGACCGGTGATGCCGGCCAGGATGCAACCGGTCGCGAAGACGCTCCGGATCTGTTGGGCCAAATCTACACCATCCCCTACCAGGTGCTGGAGCCCGACCTCGCTTTCATCGTCGATGGGCCAACGGGCGCCGCGGGCTATCTGCTGGGTGCAAAAGACACAAAGGCTTTCAATGCAGGCCTGGCAGCAAGGTGGTATCCGCGCCTTCGCGCGCAGGTGACCGATCCCGGACCCGACCGCACGCGCTGGAGCGGCAGCGACTGGGCTCGCCACCAGATCCATCATCGCGACTTCACCATTCCGCCGGCCCTGGCTGCCTACCCTTCGCACGGTCATATCGACCTGTTGCCGCAAGCGCGTGGAAAAGGCATCGGCCGGCGGGCGATGGCTTTTCTCGAGCAAAGGCTCGCCGCGCTCGGATCACGCGGGCTTTGCCTCGAAGTGATGCCGGAC
>NZ_RZQE01000462.1:0-4677 GCF_004022955.1 Mesorhizobium sp. M7A.F.Ca.US.002.01.1.1
CTATGGCAGCGTGCTTGCCGGGCGTACCGCCAACATCGTCAAGGCCGAGATCGCCGGCAAAGGCACGTTCTACCGCGTGCGCGTTCCGGCCCAGTCACGCAATGACGCGATCAATTTGTGCACCAGCTACAAGGCCGCCGGCGGCAACTGCTTCGTCTCGCGCTAAAGCCGGAGCCAACCGATTGAAAGCCGGCGCGGTCACCGCGCCGGCTTTTTTCATGGGGAAAGCATATCCGGCGTTGCCGTGGATGAATCCCTGGCGATTCCCTTTGATCGCACAAAGCCCTAAACTGCCGACATGACCGAATCAAAATCCATGATCCTCGGCTGCGCCGGGAAATCGCTCACCCGCGAAGAAATCAATTTCTATCGCAATGAATGCCCGTGGGCCTTCATCCTGTTTGCGCGCAACATCGGCGAGACCGAACAGATCCGCGATCTGGTCGCCGAGATGCGAGACTGCATAGGGCGTCCGGACGCGCTGGTGTTCATCGATCAGGAAGGCGGCCGTGTGCAGCGCTTGCGGCCGCCGCTGGCGCCGAATTATCCCGCCGGCGGCGCGCTGGGCGCGCTGTGGCGCGACGATCATGATGCCGGCGCCCGCGCGGCCTGGCTGATGGCGCGGCTGCATGCTTTCGATCTGTTACGCTACGGCATCACAGCCGATTGCCTGCCGGTGCTCGACGTGCCGATCGAAGGCGCCAGCGATGTCATCGGCGCGCGTGCCTACGGCAAGGACCCGCGACCCGTGATCGAGCTCGGCCGCGCAGCCGCGGAAGGGCTGATATCGGGCGGCGTGCTGCCGGTCATGAAGCATATTCCGGGCCATGGACGTGCCTTTGCCGACACGCATTTTGAACTGCCAGTGGTCAATGCCTCGCTCAGTGATCTGCAGCGGCATGATTTCGCCCCGTTCAAGGAGCTTAGCCATCTGCCGATGGCGATGACTGCGCATGTCGTCTACAGCGCGATCGACCCTAACAATCCGGCGACCACCTCCGGCAAGGTCATCGACGAGATCATCCGGCGCGAAATCGGCTTCGACGGACTGCTGATGAGCGACGACACATCGATGAAGGCACTTTCTGGGGATTTCCCGACAAAGGCGGCCTCGATCCTTGCGGCGGGCTGCGATCTGGTCCTTCACTGCAACGGCGTTTTCGAGGAGATGGCCGGCATCGCATCGCGCACCACTGGGCTTGAGGGCACGTCGCTGGAGCGCGCCAAGCGGGCGCTGACCTATATAAAGGACCGTGACACGGTCGAAGAAACCGAAATACGCGCCGAATTCGCCACCTACTTCGATGCGGTGGCATAGCAAGGGAAAGTGACAGGCAGTGGCGGAGACATTGGAAAGCAAGGCCGCGAAGGCCGCACCGATGGACCGTCTGTGGGCCGAAAATGACGATTCACGCGTCACCGGCGACCCGTCGCTGGTCGTCGACGTGGCCGGCTTCGAAGGTCCGCTCGATCTTCTGCTGCATCTTGCCCGCACCCAGAAAGTCGATCTGGCGCGCATTTCGATCCTGGCGCTGGTCGAGCAATATCTGACCTTTGTCGAGACGGCGAGGGCGCTCAGGCTGGAGCTTGCCGCCGACTATCTGGTGATGGCGGCATGGCTGGCCTTCCTCAAGTCCAAGCTCCTGATCCCCAAGCAGCCAGGCGACGAGGGCGAAAGCGGCGAGGAACTGGCGGCGGTGCTGCAGTTCCGACTGAAGCGGCTGGAAGCCATGCGCGACGCCTCGGCGCGTCTGGTCAACCGCAACCGGCTCGGCCGCGACGTGTTCGCGCGCGGCATGCCGGAAATGGTCATCATCGAAAAGCGCAACGCCTATTCTGCCTCGCTCTACGATCTCTTGACCGCCTATGCCCAGCAGCGCCAGAAGCAGGCGATCAACAATGTGACCATCGCCAGGCGCGGTGTCTGGTCGCTCAAGGACGCGCGCGACATCCTGACCCGCCTTGTGGGAGCCGTGAGCGACTGGACGACGATGGAGAGTTTTCTGATCGCGTACATGACCAGTCCCGAGGAGCGGCGCACGGCGATCGCGAGCTCGTTCGCTGCCACGCTGGAACTGGTGCGCGAAGGCAAGATGGATGTGCGGCAGGATCAGACGTTCGCGCCGATCTACCTGCGCGGCCGAACGCAGACAATCAAGGCAGTCGAGGTGGCATCATGAGCGAACGCGCCAACGCTTCGGTTGTCCCGTTCAAAGTCGGCGATGAACCCGAAGAGGGCCCGCTTTCCCAGGATCCGGCCGAGCAGCAGCTACAAAACCCGGCCGAGCGACTGCATCTGGCCGAGGCTGTGCGCATGGCCGAGGCGATCGTGTTCGCCAGCGCCGAACCCGTCAGCGAAAAGCAGCTTGCGGCACGCCTGCCGGACGGCATCAACATCGCCCTGGCCATGGCCGAACTGCAGCAGATCTATGCGCGACGCGGCGTCAATCTGGTGCGTGTCGGCGATGCCTGGGCGTTCCGCACCGCCGGCGACCTGGCTTTCCTGATGAGCAGGGATACCGTCCAGCAAAGGAAGCTCTCCCGCGCGGCCCTCGAAGTGCTGGCGATCATCGCCTATCACCAGCCGGTGACGCGTGCCGAGATCGAGGACATCCGCGGCGTCGAAACCTCGAAAGGCACGCTCGACACGCTGCTGGAAACGGAATGGGTGCGCATGCGCGGTCGGCGAAAGACACCCGGACGCCCGGTCACCTACGGCACCACGGAGACCTTCCTCGACCATTTCGCGCTGGAAGAGATCCGCGATCTTCCCGGCATGGAGGAACTGAAGGGGGCCGGCCTGCTTTCGGGCCGCATGCCGTCGAATTTCTCCATTCCGCAGCCGCCGGCCGATCCCGATGCATTGACCGACGACGAGGATGCGCTGACCGATATCGATCTCGAGGAACTCGGCCTGCTGACGCCGCGCGTCACGGAAGATTGACTGGCGTTGGCGGCCGATCTGTCGAGGATGCGCGGATTCGTAGCGGGGCCGCCACGTCGAAAATGCGTGACATCCGCCACCCTTTCATAAACTCTGTCGCAGTTGTGTTTGAATCCCAACGCGAAAACGCATAGATCATCGCCAGGGAAAACATTCGAGAGAGATTTGCTATGGGTTCATTTTCGATTTGGCACTGGATGATCGTGCTGGTGATCGTGCTTTTGGTGTTCGGCCGCGGCAAGATTCCCGAGCTGATGGGCGACATGGCCAAGGGCATCAAGAGCTTCAAGAAGGGCATGGCCGACGACGACGTTGCCGAAGACAAGCGCACCGTCGAACATCGTGCCGACGAGACCGTTGCGGCCGCGAAGGAAAAGGCCAGCAAGAGCTGAGCCCAAAGGTTCTAGTCGGAACAGAGTGTCATGTTTGAAGTCGGCTGGACCGAAATGCTGGTCATCGCGATCGTCATGATCGTGGTCGTCGGGCCCAAGGATTTGCCCAATATGCTGCGCACCTTCGGCCGCACGACGGCGAAGCTGCGCGCCATGGCATCCGATTTCCAGAAACAGTTCAACGAGGCGCTGAAGGAAGCCGAGCTCGACGACGTCAAGAAGTCCGTCGACGAGCTCAGGGGCATGAGCCCGATGGCCGAGATCAGGAAGCAGCTCAATCCGTTCGAACAGGCCGCGGCCGACGTTCGCTCCGGCGTCGACGCGGCGATGAAGCCGAAGCCGGCAGCCGATCCGGCAACGCCAGCCGCTTCGACCCCGCAGGCGGCCGAGCCGCTGAAGAACGGTGCAACGACCATGCCCGGCGTCAACGGACCGGAAGCAGCGCCGGCAGCGCCGATTTTCCCGGCGATGACCGACGAATCGGTGGCGACGTCATCGGTGCCGACGACACCCGTCGTGGCGCCGATGGCGTCCACGGCGAAGAAGGCAGCCAAGCCTGCACCGTCAAGGGCGACGCCGGCTATAAAGGCTTCGGCAAATGGCGCTAAAGCTCCTGCAAAAACGGTCACCGCTAAGGCCACGCCTGCGCCCAAGGTGCCAGCGAAGCCGGTGACGGCGGCAATGCCTGAAACGCCCAGGGCCAAGACGCCCGCTGCGGCCAAGGTGATCGCGTCCAAGACCGTAGCGACCAAGACGGGGGCGAAAATCGAACCGAAACCTGCTGCGGCCAAGAAGCCGGCGGCCAAGAAGACGGCTGGAGCCGCCAAGTGAGCGTTTCGGACACCGAAAAGGACGAGATCGAGAAATCGTCGGCGCCGCTGATGGAGCATCTGATCGAGCTGCGCCGGCGGCTGATCTGGTCGCTGGGCGGTTTCTTCGTTGCCTTCCTGGTCTGTTTCTTCTTCGCCAAGAAGCTGTTCAACCTTCTGGTCGTCCCGTTCAAATGGGCGACGCAGTGGGCAGGCCTCGATCCGCACAAGGTCGAGCTGATCTACACGGCGCCGCAGGAATTCTTCTTCACGCAGGTCAAGCTCGCCATGTTCGGCGGCATGGTGATCGCCTTTCCGCTGATCGCCACGCAGATCTACAAATTCATCGCGCCCGGCCTCTACAAGAACGAGCGCAACGCCTTCCTGCCGTTCCTGATCGCGTCGCCAATCCTGTTCCTGATGGGTGCGTCGCTGGTCTATTTCTTCTTCACGCCGATGGTGATGTGGTTCTTCCTCGCCATGCAGCAGGCCGGCACCGACGATCAGGTGCAGATTTCGCTGCTGCCAAAGG
>NZ_RZQE01000463.1:0-4655 GCF_004022955.1 Mesorhizobium sp. M7A.F.Ca.US.002.01.1.1
GCTGCGGCGCGTGACCGATGGCGACCGCACCTACGCCGAATGGACCGCCAGCTTCGACGCCGCGCCCGAGGAGGCAGACAAGCTGGCCGAGGGCATGGGCGCCAATGTCTTTCAGGGCGGCTTCAACGCCCTGAAAAGCCATTTCGCCGGCCAGAGCTGACAGGAGCCAACCATGGCGCTGGCACTGCAGACTTTTGCAACGGTGAAGGACGCTAGCGCGGCACTGAAAGCCCAGGGCACACGCTATCTCGGCGGGGGCACGCTGGTTGTCCGCGCGGCCAATGAAGGCGACGTTTCGGTTTCCGGCCTTGTCAGGTCGACCGAGCCGTCTTTGTCCACCATCGCCGTTGCCGGCGATAAAGTCCGCATCGGCGCTTCGGTGACGATGGCGGCGATCGCCGACCATCCGGAGCTTGGCACGCTCGCCAAGGCCGCCCGTGCCGTCGGAGGCCCGGCCATCCGCAACATGGCGACCGTCGGCGGCAATCTTTTTGCCCCGAGCCCGTATGGCGATTTCGCTGTTGCCCTGCTGGCGCTCGATGCGACGGTCAGCACCGATGACGGTGAAACGCCGATCGAGACTTTTCTGGCCAATCGGGGCGGCAGCCGCGTCGTCGTCACTTCCGTGAGCTTCACGCTTCCGAAGGCCGACAGTTTCCGCTTCCTGAAAGTGTCGAGGGTAAAGCCCAAGGGCGTCTCCGTGCTCAGCATAGCCGGTGCTCTGGAACTGTCGTCGGATGGCTCCGTGACCTCGGCGCGGATCGCGCTCGGCTGCATGGCGGATCGGCCCATGCGCGCCAGGGCGGCGGAAAAAGCGCTGATCGGCCGAACGCTGACCGCTGACGGTATCGCGCCGGCCTTGGCCGCGGCCGGTGATGGCACCTCGCCCATCACCGACCCGATCGCCAGCGCCTGGTATCGCGCCGAAGTCCTGCCGGTTCATCTCGGGCGGTTGCTGCTCGCATAATATTTGTTCGGGGGCGCGCGTCTGTCCGCTGGTTCGGGCAGGCGCGCTGGGAGGAAAACATGGCAAAGGTTCCGGTTCAATTCACGCTCAACGGCTCGGAAAAGGCCGAATTCATCGACAGCGGCACGACGCTGCTTCAGGCGCTGCGCGACAAGATCGGTGACACCTCGCCGAAGGGCGGCTGTCATCAGGGCACTTGTGGTGCCTGTTCGGTCATCATCGACGGCGAACTCCGGCTCTCCTGCCTGACGCTGGCCGAGACCTGCAATGGTGCAACCATCACCACGACATCCGGTCTTGCGGAAGGCGGCGTGCTGCACCCGTTGCAGCGCGCCTTCCTCGACACGTTCGCCACGCAATGCGGCTTCTGCACGCCGGGCATGATCATGGCGGCCAAGGCGCTGCTCGACCACACGCCCAATCCCAGCCGCGACGAGGTGGTCGAGGCGCTGTCGGGCAACATCTGCCGCTGCACCGGCTACGAGCCGATCATCCAGGCGGTGCTCACCGCCGCGCGGTCCAACTCTCAGAACGCGGCTTGAGGTTACAAAAAATGGAACTGCGCAAGAGCTACTTCGCCGATGTCCGCAAGGATGATCTGCACGAGATCGGCCAGCCGCGGCCGCGCTCGGATTCACCCGGCCATGTCACCGGCAAGACCGCCTTTTTCGCCGACCGCAACTTTCCCGGCATGCTGCACCTGAAGATGGTGCGCAGCCCGCATCACCATGCCCGCATCCGCTCGATCGACACCTCCGAGGCGGAGAAACATCCAGGCGTGGTGAAAATTCTGACCGCCAAGGATGTGCCGCACAATGTCTACACCATCCTGATCCTGATCCAGATCGGGCCGGAGGACGAGACGGTGCTTGCCGACGGCAAGGTGCGCTGGAAGGGCGAGGCCGTGGTGGCGGTGCTGGCCGAAACCGAGCGCGCGGCACAAGAGGCCGCAGCCAAGGTCAAGGTCGACTATGAGGTGCTGCCGGCCGTCTTCGACATGGAAGAGGCGCTGAAACCCGACGCGCCGCTGGTCAACGAATATCACGGCCAGAATTATTACCTCTATGATAGCGGCGAGTGCCGTAAGGTGCGCTTCGGCGATGTCGAGGCGGGCTTCGCCGGCGCCGACCACATACTGGAGCAGAGCTACCAGTCTTCGCCGATCGAGCACGCGCCGACCGAGACCACCGGCTGCGTGGTGGCGCCCGAGGGCAATGACCGCTTCACCTGCTACACCAACACGCAGGCGATGTTCTTCACGCTCGACAACACCTCGATCATCCTGCAGATGCCGGGCAGCAAATTGCATTTCGTCGGCGGCACAGTCGGCGGCGGTTTTGGCGGCAAGGTCGACGTCATCGTCGAGCCGATCGCCATCCTCGGCGCAAAACTAACAGGACGACCAGTCTGTTTTATCTACAGCCGCGAGGAGGAGATGCAGATCTCGTCGCCGCGCGCCGCTGAAAAGGTCGTCATCAAGGACGGCGTCATGAAAGATGGCCGCATCGTCGCGCGCAAGGTCACCGGATACACCGATGCCGGCGCCTATTCGCGCCACTCGCCCTATGGCGCGCAGAAGGGCGCGGGGCATTATCCCGGCCCCTACACTATTCCGAACGTCTGGATCGACACCTACTGCGTCTACACCAACCGCACGCCGTCGTCGGCCATGCGCGGCTTCGGCGTCACCATCGGCGATTTCGCGCTGGAGGTGCAGACGGACAAGCTGGCGCGGCTGATCGGCATGGATCCGCTCGAATTCCGCTTCATCAACGCCTATCGCGACGATGATATGAAAGCGCACCGCCAGCCGACAGAGGGCGCCGCACTGATCGAATGCATGCAGGAAGCTTCGCGCGCCGCCAACTGGCCGGTGGCGGAAAAGTACCTGGCGATGTCCTCCTACGTGAAGGGAGCTTGAGATGGCGATCAGGCGCGGACGCGGCGTTGCCGCGATCAACTATCCCACCGGCATGAACCTCGGCGGCGACCCGACACAGGCACTGGTGCACTCGACGCCGACAGGCAATTTCATGGTGACGCTGTCATCGGTCGATCTCGGGCAGGGCATGAAGCAGATCATGGCGCAGATCTGCGCCGAGACCATCGGCGTGCCGACAGACCGCGTCGTCGTCGACACCGCCGACACCGACACCGGCCCGCACTGCATGGGCACCTTCGCCTCGCGCGGCACGCACCGCGCCGGCAACGCCGTCATCCAGGCGGCAAGGGAAGCGCGGCAGGTGATGCTGGAAGTGGCCGCCGAGGAACTGGAGGTGAACGCCTCCGACCTCGAGACAGACGGCCAGGGCAACATCCTGGTCAAGGGCGCCCCGCAAAAATCGATCTCGATCTTCGATGTCGCGCTGTCGGCGCATTTCAAGCGCGGCCGCTCGATCTCGGGCCGCGGCATGTTCCTGATTCCGCGCTCCTATCCGGAGAAAGAGACCGGCGCGATGAAGCCGTCGACCTGCTACGCGCATGCCTGCACCGTGGCCGAGGTCGAGGTCGACGACGAGACCGGCGAGGTCACCGTGCTGACTGTGAAGAACGTCTTCGAGATCGGCCGCGCGCTGAACCCGAAAATGGTCGAACAGCAACTGGTCGGCGGTTCGTGGATGGGCATCAGCCACGCGCTCTACGAGACGACCGAGCCCTATTATCCCAACCGCGACCATGGCGGCACCGACTTCAACCAGTATCTGATGCCCGGCCCCGGCGACCTCGCCGAGACCGAGATCATCGTGCTGGAGCGGCCATCGGCGGACGGGCCATACGGCGCCAAGGGGCCGGGCGAAATGTGCGCCAACCCGCAGATCCCGGCGGTCGCCAATGCCGTCTTCGACGCCGTCGGCGTGCGCATCGACACACTGCCGATCACGCCGGAGCGCGTCCTGCGCGCGCTGAAGGCGCAAGCGGCGAACTGAGGCTGGAATGAACGGGACAAGCGCCGAGACTGTCGCAATCTCACCGGAGGCGGTGGCGCAGCATCTTGCCGCCTCGCGCTATCTGGCCGACGACAGTCTTGCGACCGCGATCTTCCTGGCGATCCGGCTGGGGAAGCCGCTGCTGCTCGAAGGCGCACCAGGCGTCGGCAAGACGGAAGCGGCCAAGGCGATCGCCGCGCTGCTCGGCCGCGATCTGGTGCGGCTGCAATGCTATGAAGGCATCGACGCTGCGCATGCGCTCTACGAATGGAATTATCAACGCCAGCTGCTCGCCATTCGCCACGCCGGCGAGCATGAGATCGACATCTACGAAGACCGTTTCCTGATCGCCCGGCCGCTGCTGCAGGTGCTGAAGGCGCCGGAGCAGCGGGTGCTGCTGGTCGATGAGATCGACCGCTCGGACCATGAATTCGAGGCGCTGCTTCTGGAATTCCTCTCCGATTTCCAGATCAGCATTCCCGAACGCGGCACAATCCGCGCCACGGCACAGCCGATCGTCATCCTGACCTCGAACCGCACCCGCGAGCTTGCCGAGGCGCTGCGCCGCCGCTGTGTCTACCACTGGATCGGCTATCCCGACGCCGAGCGCGAGGCCGCCATCATCATGCTGCGCGCCGGCGATGTGGCGCAAGCAACGGCGCGCGCAGTGGCGGCGGCCGTGCAGACCATCCGTGCCCGGCCGCTGGCCAAGCCGCCGGGTATTGCCGAGGCCGTCGAATGGGCCAATGCCGCGACCATCC
>NZ_RZQE01000464.1:0-4651 GCF_004022955.1 Mesorhizobium sp. M7A.F.Ca.US.002.01.1.1
GAGATCGATCGTGCCATATCCGGCTCGACTGATGCCAAAATGCTTCCCAAGCAATTCCGCTGCCGCAAATGCCAGTTCGGCAGGATCATCGATCTCCCGAATCCTGTCACCCAACCCCGCCAGAAGCTGGAAGCGCTGCACTTCAGACGAACTTTCGCGTGACGTGACTCCCATTTCGCCCCCGGTTGGTCGGACTAGATAATGCCGTCAGTCGCGAAGAGTTCCAGGCGCCGGACAACAGGTCGGGGCTAGGCCGCCGACGCATTGCGAAGAAACTTGCGTCACGACAGCCAAGGACAACTCCATATGCGCCCTCAACGGGCGAACGACGCGCCGTGCATCATAGTTTAATGACACCTGCTGGGCTGTGCCGCATAAAGCCATTGTCAGCGGCTGTGTAACGGGCGCCGCTGCTTGGGAGCAATCCCACTGTAGCCGAATAGGAGCGCCTGATGCTTAGCCGACCAACCCGCACGAATACGGAAGCTCTCTACCCCAGTGACCTGAACATCCTTCGCGACGCGTTCGACGCGCTGTGCCAGGAATTTGCTATTTTGCCCGACACGGCGGCGGCCAACGCCGTAGCGAGAGAACTGATCAGGTTGTTTGAAACAGGAATGACGGAAGCGGCCACACTGATGATTGCCGTGCGCGCACGTTGGCAGGGCGACTGGGAGATGGGAGGCAGCAATGCTGCCTGAGGTTTGATGATCACGCGCAATCAACCCGCTGCATCCTTTTCGACGCCGCCGCGTTGAGCGTCAAACCTGCCAGAAATGTCCGATGCGCTGGCACAATGACTGGAGCGACCGATGCCGAAATTTCGCTTCGAGTTTATCGAAGGCATGTCCCAGCCTGCAATCTTTGCCGATATGGCTGATCGAGATGAGGCTGTCAGAGAGGCGAAGCGTGCAGCCAAGGAGGCCATGCTCGACGGAATTGTCGATGGCGTGGACCCGACCAGTTGGGTGACGAAGGTTTACGACGAAGCAGGCTATCTCGTCGCCACTCTCGGATTCCAGGATCTGGTCGCCGCGCCCAGGGATACGGAAGAGTTCAAGGAAACAGAGGAGCCAGGCGTCTTGCGATCGGGTTGAAGCCGGTTTCTCCGCTGTCGCCATCGAGCCAGATGTTGCGGCCGCCGATGCAGTTGGGCAGATCACGCCGTGAACCCGGTAAAAGACCGTTTCTGGCTGGTGCGGACAGCCTTTTTGTTTAATCTCCGAAAGACGCGCAGAGGCTGCAACACAGCTTCAGCCCGCCTCGACGCTCTCGAGACGGGCGCGCGGGAGTTGAGATGCGATGCATAGAGACGCCTTCACCCCATCAGAACTTGCCCTGCTCAGTCGCGTCTTCGCACGCAGCAAAATCAAAAACGAAACCGCAACCGAGAAGGAGCGGCGCGCATCACGTATTCTGGCTTACTACCAGGCTGGGTCACGGATGAGGATGAGCTAGAACAGCTTTCTCGCCAACCGCTCGGAAGGTGACGATTAGTCTTCTTTCTTCAGAGCTTCCGCCTCGTCTTTGAGCTTCGGCCAATCGGCGCCATGCTTGCGAAGCAGCGTTCGTGCCTGCTTGGGGTCAATTTCCGTGAGCTCGACCAGATGATCGACCTCAAGGTCCTGGCCTTTCGCAACCCGGCTTGCCTCATTCGCTTTTCTTTGCATTTCGACGACCCTCTGCTGATACAACATGAACGAGCGCTGAGAGTGCGCGTTCCAGAACTTCATACAAAAACCGCGACGTCGATTAAATCAGTCGGATTGCGCCACTGAGGCGGGCATGCCCTTCTGCTGCGGCTCTGGTCGCAAATGGCGGCGGCATCTTCGTGCGACTGTCCGGGCACGCGGCATTCGGTTTCGTCGCCGCTCCGTTTGATGTGCCGGCGTTCGGCAGCATTCTGTCGCAGCAAGTCCTATCGCACGTTATCTCATCAGCTTGATCTGAAGCGAGATGCTCAGCCTCAGAATCCTGTCGCCATTTTCGTTCCGCACTTCAACAAATACTTGCTGCCCGTCCGCCTCGGTCAGTGCATCTTTCGTAAGGTCGATAAGGCCTTCGAAGCCTACGCGGCGCACCTCCTCCAGACCGGCACATTCGATGCCGATTTCGTCCTCGATGACCACATTGTGTTCGCCACTATCAAAGAAAAATCGTGCCATCCGAAAGCTTCCGTCACCACTAAGCTGCGGGGTTCCTTTGGTGCAGGTAGGTCGTGTCGAAATCACCTGCACGAGTGAGGCCGAGCCAATCAAGAGCATGCACCCTTGGGCCTGTGGTGGCGATGAGGCCTCTACGTCGAAGTTCCTGAAGCATTCGGTTGACGTGGACTGTAGACAAGCCCAATGCATCGCCAAGTGCTGCCTGGGTAATGGGAAGATCCGCGACGTGATCCTGGATGCGTCCAACCGAGCGCAAGCGAAAGATCAGTTCGCACAAGATGTGAGCCATGCGCGTATAGGCCTCGCGTCGTCCCACATTCGTAACCCATTCCCTGTAAATCGCTGCATCGATCAGCGTCGAGCGCCAAAAAGCCGTCGCGATTCGGGGATGCTGTTCGCAAATGGCGCGAAGAGCGTCATGTCGCATGAAGCCCAGTCGGGCTGCTGTCAGGGTCGTGAAATTGCAATCCATGACCGACAGATGCAGTCCATGCAGATCGGGAATGTCCCCAGCCACAAAGAAGGATGTAATCTGCCGTTTGCCATCGCCGGTAAGTTTGGTGGAACCGAGCAGGCCATCCAAAACCACGAACGAATTGACAGGGCGGTCACCCTCACTCACCAGGTCGTAATTGGCAAGAAAATCCTTCTCCTGAATTTGGATGCCTTTCAAAACATCAATATCGCCCTCTCGGAGATCCGAGATGCTTTGGAGCTTGCGGATAAGTACATCCGAGGATGAAGTGGGTGACAAAGTGGCTACCTAGCTGATGTTGGTTATCGAACTTGCATCCGCTTCAAAAGTTCCGGATAGCCGTAATGAGGCGCCGGACTGCTGGTCGGGAACTGGGAATTCAGAATGCCGAGGCAGGTCCTTGGCCGGGACTTCATTGCACGGCGGCACAGGAGTGCTGCACACCCATAATCGAGCCCCTCGAGCAGCGCATTAACCTATGACATAGGCTGCGCTCGCAATTGTCGCTGCGACATCACATGAGGTGGTTGATCCGCCAAGGCTTGACGCTGCAACCTCACCTATGAGGGCCAGATGGCTCCGGCCAGGACTCAGGCAAAAGGCGTCTCACCTGAAGCGAGAAATCTGGCCTTGCAAATGGGCATCTCAACGAGCCCGCTTGAGGTCCGGCCGCGCAATGTCGCTACACGGTTGACGAGCGGCTATCTATTGGGGTCACTCATGGTTCATCAGGCGTCTCCAAAATCCGGCCTGGTGGGGAATGGAACTTTCTGCCGATCAGTGGGCTTTCGGATATGTCCTTCGGAAACGATGTGGAGAAATTGATGCGGAACCTTATACTGGCCTTCGCAGCACTTGCCCTACCCGCGTGCCAATCGGCTCCTGAACCGCTGCAATCCGCCGCTATCGAACCTGCTGCCATTCCCTCCCAATCCGCCTTGGATCCTGCCGTTGTTCCCCCCGGCCCGGCAATAATGGATCAATCCGTGGCAATCATTCCTCCTTCAAAGGGCGTTCCAACAAAGTACGCCGCTTTTTCGGGCAATTGGGTCGGGCGATTGGAAGGCACATATGAAGGTAAACTGTCTGTTCAATCTGTTTCTTCAAACGGAAAGGTGACCGTAACCTACGCATGGGGAATTCTGAGCGATGACAATCCGGGTGAGGCCGCGGGCGAAGGAAAAATTGTAGGGAATACGTTGAAGCTGGGGCGCCTCCCGAATGGCGCGGACGTCAGTTTTAGGATGATGCCCGACGGCACGCTGTCCGCAACCCATACGCTCGCCGGCCAGACCTATACGGGCATGTTCATCAGGCAGTGATCAAAGAAAATACGGCCGCGTTCCCGCGGTTTTTGATCCGAGCATCCCGCGCCCTTGGACCATCTCCCATAGCGGCCCTTGAAATGCCAGGCCCTGGCGTCATAGCCGCTACGTTCGAGGACCGTGGCGGCCCCGGACCGAAGCATTTCCTCAACATGGAGGTCAGGAGACCCGCCTGACCGCCCACGTCCCAAAACACACCACGGATGCCAATCCCCATTAATTCTGGGTGGCTGCGGGGCGTTTCGGCGCGGCTTGCACGGGTTCGCGCAGGTTCGGTTGGGACCGGTTTGCGTACGTTATCGAAGGTGTGCGGTGTTGGTTCGCCCCATGTGGCACCTGCTTTGCACCGCCTGCGACAGTCCCTAGCGAGTCGCGCTATCCTCGCTGCAGCGAATCGACGCGGGCTTTTTTCTTATTTCGTGAAACGAAAGGTCATTCCGTAAGTTGGCTTCCCAAAGGAGGAAACCAATGAAAAAAGATGGCGATGGCCGTGTCGACAAGGGCAATCAGCAATTGCTTGCCCGACGTCTGTCTGAAGAAGTCGGTATTTCAGAGCCGGATGCGCGCGGTCTGATCAAGCTTATCGGCACGGATTGGAATTCGCTGCTTCGTGAAGCCCGATTTCTGAAAGAGAGGCACTAGAATGCTTCTGCCGATCACATGATCTCGACTGAAAATATTATTGC
>NZ_RZQE01000465.1:0-4647 GCF_004022955.1 Mesorhizobium sp. M7A.F.Ca.US.002.01.1.1
GGGACCCCCGCCGCAACGACCTGCCGCTGTCCCGGCTGCAGTTGGTCGCCGAATACCGGGTGCCGGATTTCGGCGACGCGAAGGGTGCCGCGACGAGGCTTAGCGGCGTCTTTTCGTTTGAGGAGGGAGCGCGCTGACGCCACAGAGCAAGCCTAAATTCTACTCATTGTGGACAAACATCGAGGGCAGAAAATAGATTCGACTAGCCGTTGGTCGGAGAAGTCGAGTGGCGTGGATTAAAGTTGTTCAACGTATCGGTTTCACAGTTTGCCCAAAATGCGAAAATCGGGGCTTCGATCTTCAGCCAGGCGAAGACATCGACAGCGCAAAGCGCCAAGATCAGGTGCGGCAAATGCGGGTACGTTTGTTCTGCTGATGAGTGGCCCATTGTGTCCGAAAACAAACCAGAAGCTCGATAGTTTCCATGGACTGCTCCCCCATCTCGGCCATTGGCAGAAAATCCCGAGGTGAATCGAGTTTGACCTAGCCTTTCCCGTCAGATCGTCTCCCTGACCCGCGCCGAGAGAAAATCCGGCAGGTCGGCGACCGAATCCAGAACCACATCGGCAATGCCGGCCAGCGATTCGCGGGTGCCGGTGCCGGAGAGCACGCCGATCGCCAGCCCGCAGCCGCCGGCACGCGCCATTTCGAGGTCGTGCCTGTTGTCGCCGACCATAGCGATTTCCGCCGGTTTGAGGCCGGTGAGATCGCTGAAGGCCTGGATCGTGTCGGGGGCGGGCTTCGGATTGGCCACCGCGTCGTAGCCATAGGCCGCGTCGAACAATTGAGCGACGCCGAGCGTAACCAGCGTCTTTTCCGCGCCGCTGGTCGAATCGTTGGTGGCGACGCCAAGCCGGTAGGATTTGCTGTGCAGTGCCGTCAGCGTATCGACGATGCCCGGCAGCGCCACAGCCATCGCCGAGCCCTGTACGGAGGTGATCTCGTTGAAGCGGGCAACCGCAAGCATCTGATCCTCGTTGGACAGGCGTGGGAACCACAATTCGACGACGTCGAGATTGGTGCCGGAGGCAAAGATGGAGTCCGGCTTGAAACGCTTGTTGGCGAAATCGAAGCCGGCAGCGGCCAGCAGCCTGTCGGCTTTCCAGCGATCGCCTTCCGACGCATCCATGGCCATGAAGTCGGCAACGCCGAGCCAGGTGGCGTTGAAGTCGACAAGCGTGCCGTCCTTGTCGAACAATATTCCCTTGATGTCTGCCAAGCTTTTCACTCCGAGCCACGCAAATGCTGGATGAATCCCACAAGGCCAGCGGTCGATGCATCCCGATTGGCGGCACTTTCCTTGCCCTCCACGACAGGCAACAGGCCGGTGGCCAGTTCCTTGCCGAGTTCGACGCCCCACTGATCGAAGGAGTTGATGTTGAACAGCGTGCCCTCGACGAAGACGCGGTGCTCGTAGAGCGCGATCAGCCGGCCGAAGGTGCGCGGGTCGAGCTTTCTGTAGAGGATGGTGACCGAGGGACGGTTACCCGAGAAGACGCGGTGCGGCGCGATCTTGTCGACCTCGGCCGGCTTCATGCCCTTGGCCAGCATCTGGGCGCGCGCCTCGTCCAGCGTGCGGCCCTTCATCAGCGCTTCCGACTGCGCCAGGCAGTTGGCGAGCAGCAGATCATGCTGGTGCTTGAGATCGGGCTCGTGACCGATGGCCGCGGCAAGGAACTCGACCGGAATGAAATCGGTGCCCTGGTGCAGCAGCTGGAAGAAGGCATGCTGGCCGTTGGTGCCGGGCTCACCCCAGACCAGCGGTCCGGTCGGCGTCGTCACCGCCGTGCCTTCGAGGGTGACGCTCTTGCCGTTCGATTCCATGTCAAGCTGCTGCAAATAGGCCGGCAGCCTGGACAGGCGCTGGTCGTAAGGGATGACGGCGCGCGCCGGGTAACCGCAGATCACGCGATGCCACCAGCCGACCAGTCCCAGCAGTGCCGGCAGGTTCTCCTGCACCGGCGCGGTGCGGAAATGCTCGTCCATCTCATGCGCGCCATCAAGGAAGGCGCGAAAATTCCGCGGGCCGACAGCGATCATCACCGGCAGGCCGATGGCGCCCCAGAGCGAATAGCGGCCACCGACCCAGTCCCAGAAGCCGAAGACGCGATCGGGCGCGATGCCGAACTTGGCCACCAGGTCGAGCGCGGTCGAGACGGCGGCGAAATGCTTGCCGACCGCTTCCTTGCCGAGCGCCTTCTCCACCCAGTCGCGCGCCGTCTGCGCATTGGTCATCGTCTCGACGGTGGTGAAGGTCTTGGAAGCGATGATGAAAAGCGTGGTCTCGGCGGAGAGGCCCTTCAGCGTGTCGTGGATATGGGCGCCGTCTATGTTGGAGACGTAATGCGCGCGCGGCCCGTCATGATAGGGCGCCAGCGCCAGCGTCGCCATGGCCGGGCCGAGATCGGAACCGCCGATGCCGATGTTGACGATGTCGGTGATCTTCTTGCCGGTGGCGCCGGCCGCCTTGCCCGAGCGCACGGCATCGGCAAAGGCGCCCATGGCGTCGAGCACGGCGATGACGTCCGCCTTGACGTCCTGGCCATCGACGGTGACGCCCTTGCCGGTCAGGTTGCGCAGCGCCGTGTGCAGCACGGCACGGTCCTCGGTGACGTTGATCTTCTTGCCCGCGAACATGGCGGCGCGGCGGCCTTCGAGATCGGCGGCCTGCGCGAGCTTTTCCAGCAGCTCCATGGTGGTCGCGTCGACCGCGCACTTCGACCAGTCGAGCAGCAGATCGCCGTCGGTGGCGGAGAATTCCACGAACCGCTTGGGATCGGCGGCGAAGGTCTGGCGCATGCTGGCGGGCGCCGCCGCGCGGTGATCGCGCAAGGCGGCGAGCTGTTTTTGAAAGGACGATTGATCCACTGCCAAACTCCGAGACCTCGAGCCATCATTACGGACCGGATGTTTCCGGCGCGTGTCGTCGCGACAATCTATCGGGCCGAACTCCATCCGTATCAATGCGCAGCGATGACGCACACCCTCACGCCGCCATGACGCACGATGTCATCGCCGGGATGAAGCGCCGCGTCACCCCACGATGCCGCAACGCGGCATCAAAAGGACGTGAAGGATCACTGGCATAAATCCCAACGATCAGAAAAATTGATTGGCGCAACCCCTTGTGCCACGGTTACGTTCGGCTGGTCCAGCCAAACGAAAAAGGCTGGCCATCGAGGAAATCTCCCATGCCACAGCGAAACGACACGGCGATATGGTCCGGCCTGTTCCGGATTTCGGCCGAATCCGGCCAAACCCTGCAGGCGCAGATCCGCCAGGCCATCGTAGCCGCCATTCTCGACCGCCAGATCGCCGCTTCGATGCCGCTCCCTTCCTGCCGCATCCTGGCCGAAAAACTCGGCGTGGCGCGCGGAACCGTGGTGCTGGCGTTCCAGCAGCTCGTCGACCAGGGTTTCCTGGTGGCGCGCGAACGGCGTGGCCATTTCGTCAATCCCGATGTGCTGGCGACACCGGCCAAGCCGCACCAGAAGGCGCCCGACCAGGCCAATGAGATCGACTGGAAGGCACGCCGCAAGATCGCCGCAAGCGACATGCCGCCGCCGGCCAAGCACGAGAACTGGATCAAGTCGTCCTATCCTTTCGTCTACGGGCAGTTCGACCCGGCGCTGTTCCCGACCGCTGAATGGCGCGAGTGCAACCGCATGGCGCTTGCCGTGCTGGAAATCCGCAACTGGGCATCCGACATGGTCGACCGTGACGATCCGCTGCTGATCGAGCAGATCCAGGCGCGGCTCCTGCCCCGGCGCGGCATCTTCGCCAATCCCGACGAGATCATCGTCACGCTGGGCGCCCAGAACGCGCTCTACATGCTGGCGACGCTGCTGATGTCCAAGGGCTCCAAGGTGGCGATGGAGGACCCCGGTTACCCCGACGCGCGCTCGATCTTCCGCCTTGCGGGCGCAGAGATACAGCCGGTGCCGGTCGACCAGTCCGGCATCGTAACTGCTTCTATTCCCAATGATTCCGGCTTCGTCTTCGTCACGCCCAGCCATCATTGCCCGACCATGGTGCCGTTGTCGGCGGAACGGCGGCAGGATCTTCTGGCGCGCGCCAACCGCTACAACCAGATCATCATCGAGGACGGCTATGACAGCCAGCTTCTCGACGAGGCACCGCAGCAAGCGCTGAAGAGCCTCGATCGTTCCGGCCGCGTGGTCTATGTCGGCTCTATGTCCAAGACGTTGGCTCCCGGCCTGCGGCTCGGCTACATCGTGGCGTCCGCCGGACTGATCGCGGAGCTCCGGGCGCTGCGCCGCTTCATGCTGCGTCATCCGCCGGCCAACAATCAGCGCGCCGTCGCACTGTTCCTGTCGCTCGGCCACCACGAGGCGCTGGTGCGGCGGCTGTCGTCAGCCTTCGACGAGCGGCGCAAGCGGCTGGTCCATGCGATTTCCGCCTTCCTGCCGGAATGGCGTTCGACCGATTCGGCCGGCGGTACGTCGCTGTGGCTCGAAGGGCCGCGCGGCACCGATTCGCGCGGGCTTGCCGAGGCAGCGGCCTCGCGCAGCGTCATCATCGAGCCAGGCGACCGCTTCTTCGATCGCACTGAAAAGCCTTCGCGTTTCATGCGGCTGGGCATCTCGTCGATCGCGCTACAGCACATCGAGCCAGGCATCCGCGAAC
>NZ_RZQE01000466.1:0-4638 GCF_004022955.1 Mesorhizobium sp. M7A.F.Ca.US.002.01.1.1
CGCCACGGTGGCGCGTGTGCTCGACGATCCCTTGCGCATCCATGGCATCGCTTCCCGCAGCGAGCGCCCGCGCCGCATCGCCGCCTTGCTGGAGCGCGTCGGGCTGACGGCAGACCTCGCCCCGCGTGCCATCCACGAAATTTCAGGCGGTCAGCGGCAGCGCGTCGCCATTGCCCGCGCCATCGCCACGAAGCCGTCGCTGATCGTGCTCGATGAAGCGGTGTCGGCGCTCGACGTTTCCGTGCGCGGGGAGATCCTCGAGCTTTTGCTCGACCTGCAGCGCCAGGAAAAGATCGCCTATCTCTTCATTTCACATGATCTCGGCGTCATCCGGTCGGTCGCCCACCGCGTCATCCTTCTCGACGCCGGCCGGGTTGCCGAGAACGGCGATGCCCGAACCGTCATCGACGCACCGCAATCGGCCATTGGAAAGGCGCTGGTGGCGGCAGCACCGAGATTGAACCGGACCCTGATGCGGCTGGCGTCGGCCGGCCTCGATTGAGACCCGGCCGCCACCATCCGTTCGCTCAATAGCCGACGGTGAAGCGCTGCCTGATATGGGCCGGCTTCTCGATCTCGTCGACCATGACGATCGCGTAGTCCTCGAAGGAAATGCTGCTGCCCTTGTCGGAGGCGAGAAGCGTGTCCTTGCCGAGGCGGAATTTGCCGGTGCGCTCGCCAGGCACGAACATGGCGGATGGCGACAGGAACGTCCAATCGAGGTCCTCGACCGTCTTCAATCTGTCCAGGAAGTCGGCGCCCTTCTGCGCTTCTGCCTTGTAGATCGCCGGGAAGTTGGGGCTATCGACCAGCCGCTTGCCGGGCGCGACTTCGAGACTGCCGGCGCCGCCGACGACGAGATAGCGCTTCACGCCGGAGGCGCGCACCGCCTCGATCAGCGCATCGGTATCGCTGTCCAGGAAATGCACAGAGCTGATCACAGCGTCATGGCCGCGGATCAGGTCCGCGAGACCTTCTGTGTCGAAGACATCGCCCTTCCTGGCCGTCACGCCCGGAAGCGCGACAATCTTTTCCGGGTTGCGCGCGATGCCCGTGACGATATGGCCGCCATCGGAGAGTTCCCTGAGAAGGCGCGAACCGACAGCGCCCGATGCACCAATGAGAGCGACTTTTGCCATGTCTGTTTCCTTATGCTTGGGGGTCTGGAGGATGGGGTCACGCCGCCGCGATGTGGGCGACGAGATTGTCGAAGCTGCCGAACAGCGCGTTCGAACCGATGAGCCGGGGCGCATCGTTGCGGATGACCGCGAGCGAAGGCACGCCATCGGCATGCAGGCGCTGGAACAGCGCACGGCCACGGCCAACCTGATCGCGGTGAGCCGCCAGCAATGTTTCGGTCGGCGCCTTGAGCATTTCGGCGGCGTCCGCCATGCCGTCGGCGGCGAGCACCTCGGCCACACCGCCGATCGTCACGACATCGCGTCCTTCTACATAGCGCGCATGCTGGATCGTCTTCAGCGCCGCAAACCGGCGGCTAGGGTCCTCCAGGCCAACGGCAGTGATGCCGAGTGTGGCGGCATGTGAGTCGAGCAGGGTGCCACGGACATTGAGGACATTGTGCCGGTAGGCCGGCGTGAACGATTGTCCGGTCAGGCGCTCGATGCGCTGGTCGTTCGCCCAGGCGTGCGCCGCAAAACCTTCATCCATCGGACGCGCGCCGGCGCCGGAAAACAGGCCGGTCGGCAGCAGCTCGACGCGCACGCCGGCGGCCGACAACCGGCCGAGCATCCGGGTGGCACCATAGCACCAGCCGCACAGCGGATCGAAAAGATAGGTCACTTCTGAATTGTTCATAATCGCTGCTACCCATGATCCGGCTGCCGGCTTGATCGAATGCCGTTGGCTGATATGTGGCAGGTGGGGGTCTTGCGATAAATGGCACCCAATAATACAAACTGTATGATCTGATCGTACAAATGGCAGCCAGCTTGGCCGAACTTCTGAACCTCAATCGGCTCGCCTACTTCACCACGGTGATGGAAACCGGCTCGTTCACGGCCGCAGCCAACCGGCTTGGCGTCGCCAAGGCCGTGGTCAGCCATCAGATCGGCAAGCTCGAAGAGGAACTGGGCGCAACGCTGCTGCAGCGCACGACCCGGCGTGTCACGCCGACCGAAGAGGGGCGCCTCTTCTATGACCGCGCGATGATCATCCTGCGGGAAGCGGAGGCCGCCTATGGCGAAATCTCGCGCGGGGCCGTCGAACCGAGCGGAACGCTGAGGCTGACGGCGCCGCTCGACTACGGCACCAAGATGGTGGCTCCGGTCATGGCGGCCTATCTCAGAACCTATCCGCAGATGCGCGTCGAGGCGATCTTCGACGACGCCGTCAGCAATCTGGTGGACGAGCAGATCGATCTCGGCATCCGCGTCGGCTGGCTCACCGATTCCTCGAACCAGGCGCGGCGGCTGGGGACGATCCGGCAAATCGTGGTGGCGAGCCCTGGCTTCGCGGCGAGCCTGCCGCCGGACCTGACGCCGCGCCAGGCAAGATCGCTGGCCTGGGTCGGCAACACCCAGTTGCGCGGCATCGGCCAATGGCTGTTTTCCAGGGATGGCGAAACGGTGCTGACCGAGCTCAATCCGGTCCTCATGTGCGACAAGAGCCCCGCCGCCCTTGCTTGCGTGCTCGTCGGCATCGGGCTGGGCGTCTTTCCGGACTACAGCGTCAGCGACGATATCGCCGAGGGGCGGCTGGTGCCGGTATTTGCCGACTGGAGCCTGCCGTCAGGCGGCATCCACGCAGTCTTTCCGCCGGCCCGGTTCCGGCCCGCCAAGGTGCGCACCTTCGTCGATCTGCTCGCGGCGGCCGAGAAGCGGCGATCGCGCGGTGTTGCCACGGCTTGAAGCCGATGGCGGTCAGCGGGCCTCTTGCAGGATCATCTCGGCTGCCTTCTCCGCGATCATGACGACCGGCGAGTTGGTGTTGCCCGAGACGATTGTCGGCATGATCGAGGCATCGACCACGCGCAGCCCGGCAAGCCCGTGAACACGCAGGCCGTCGTCGACCACCGCCATCGTATCCGAACCCATCTTGCAGGTGCCGACGGGGTGGAAGATCGTCGTGCCGATATCGCCGGCCTTGCGGATGAGCTCTTCATCGCTGTCATACTGCGTGCCGGGCAGCATCTCTTCCGGCGCAAAGCGCGCCACCGCCCGAGCCTTCATCAAACTGCGGACATGGCGCAACGACGCGACGGCCACGCTGCGGTCTCCCTCGGTGGAAAGATAGTTCGGCCGGATCCTCGCCGCCTCCCGCGCGTCGGACGAAGCCATGTGCACGCTGCCCCGGCTTTCCGGACGCAGATTGCAGACCGAGACGGTGACCGCGGGAAAGCGATGCAGCGGCTCGCCCAGACGGTCGGTGCTCAGCGGTTGCACATGATATTCCAGATCGGGCGTTGCGAGGCGCGGATCGCTCCTGGCGAAGATGCCGAGCTGGCTTGGCGCCATCGACAGCGGCCCGCTGCGCTTGAGCGCGTACTCCAGCCCCATCGACGCACGGCTGACCAGATTGTGGTAACGCTGGTTGAGCGTGGCAGTGTTGGCGACCTTGAAGACGGTGCGGATCTGCAGATGGTCCTGCAGGTTTTCTCCGACGCCCGGCAAAGCATGACGAACATCCACGCCGATGCCCGAGAGCAGGTCGGGGCGACCCACCCCCGACAGTTCGAGCAGCTTGGGCGAGTTGATGGCGCCGGCCGCAAGGATCGTCTGTCCGGCGCGGACCTGATGCAGGCGGCCGCCTTGGCGGAAAACCAGTCCGGTGACGCGCCGGCCGTCGAATTCGAGCCGTTCGGTTTCCGCGCCGAGCACTACGCGCAGGTTCTTGCGCCCCGCTATACCGCGCAAAAACGCCTTCGATGTGTTCCAGCGGACGCCCTTCCTCTGGTTGACCTCGAAATAGCCCGAGCCTTCATTGGTGCCGGTGTTGAAGTCTTCGGTGCGCGGAATGCCGAGTTCCTCGGCCGCGTCCCGGAAGGCGTCGAGGATCGGCCATGAAAGCCGCTGCCGTTCGACCCGCCACTCGCCGCCGCTGCCGTGCATGGCGCTCTTGCCACCATGGAAGTCTTCCGACTTGAGGAAGTAAGGCAGGACATCGTCCCAGCCCCAGCCGGCATTGCCGGCCTGGCGCCAGCCATCATAGTCGGCAGCCTGGCCGCGCATGTAGATCATGCCGTTGATCGATGAACAGCCGCCGAGCACCTTGCCGCGCGGATAGTTGAGGCTGCGTCCGTTGAGACCGGCTTCCGGCTCGGTCTTCATCATCCAGTCGGTGCGCGGGTTTCCCATGCAGAAGAGATAGCCGATCGGGATATCGACCCAGTGATAGCGGTCGCTGCCGCCGGCCTCGAGCAGCAGCACCTTGTTGTGCGGATCGGCCGAGAGCCGGTTGGCGAGCACGCAGCCGGCGGAGCCGGCACCGACGATGACGTAGTCGTAACTGCCGAACGGAGACGGTGAAGCTTCGGTCACGTGCGCGCCTGCTGTCCGGCGATGCGCTCCCACATCGGGGTCATCGCCTGGTTGATCTCGCCATAGAGTCGATACCGCCGTGCGTATGCGTGAGCAACCGTCTCGTTGGGTACAAAATGTCGGGCGGCCGCTGTCATGGCGG
>NZ_RZQE01000467.1:0-4632 GCF_004022955.1 Mesorhizobium sp. M7A.F.Ca.US.002.01.1.1
TTTGGCAAGCTCAGCAGGACGCTTCAGCGCGGCCGGTCGATCATCTATTCCCGCCCCTACGCCATGCTGCGGCAAGGGCTGATCGCCAACCGCCTCAACCTGGCGCGTATCGCGCAAGGCAAGCCGCCAGAACAGATTGTCCGTGATTTCTCAGGCGATCTCGGCGTGATCGAGGGCTCTTCCTTCGCCACTTATGCGGCCACGACTTTCCCACATGCGCAAATCCATCGCTTGGCAAGCTGGGATCTGATCATCGATGCGATCCGAAACGGGACGATCGACATGGCCTATCGCGATGATTTCGAGATCAAGAAGCTGATGGTCGACGATCCGTCGATGACAGTCGTAGCGCGCTCCATCACGCTGACCGACAAGGTCGATACGATCGCAGTCGGCGTGCGGCCGGACAATCCGCATCTCGCGGCCTTTGTCGATCTGTATCTCGACCTCGCGCGGGGTCAGCAGATTCTCAACACGGACGAGATCATCGCCCGCTATCGCCTGGGGAGCAAAGCCTGACAATGGCCATCTCCGACGTAGCCGGACCCCTGCCTTTCGATTGGCGCCTCGTGGCAAGGCGTATCTTGCGATCGCCGGTGACGACGATTGCGATGATTGCTGCAGGAATCCTGTGCGGCCTCTACTATCCAGACTTTGCCCATGCGATCAGCCCTGTCGCACAACTCTACCTGAATTTCCTCAAGATGGTCGTCCTGCCCTATTTGGTCTCATCGGTCATCTTCTCCATCACGGCGATGGTCCAGGACCCGAAATCGGTCCGCTACCTCGGTAAGGTGGGTATGGCCGTGCTGGTCGTGTCGTTCCTGGCCGTGCTGGTGAGCGGCACCTTGTCGCTGATCCTGCAGCCGGGCCAGATCGAGAATCCCCAGTCGCGCATCGAGCTTGGCGAGTTCATCAATTCGCAAGGCAGCGTGTCCACCGATCTCGCCTTCCCGTTCCAGCCGCCGCCCTCCAATGGGGATCCCGGGCATTCGATCCTGCTCGACCTGGTGCCGAACAACGTCTTCAATGCGCTGGCCTCGGGACAGACCATCCAGGTTCTGCTGTTCTGCCTGCTTTTCGGGCTCGCGATGGGGAAGATTCCCCAGCCCTCGTCCATGAGCCTGACGCAGGCGCTCAACGCGGTCTACAGGGCCTGTACGGTGCTGACCAACTGGTTCATCTGGGGGTTGCCCTTTGCAACCTTCATCCTGATCGCGGACCAGACCGCGTCGACCGGAACCAAGCCGCTCACGCTGATGGGCGGTTACCTGCTGGTGATGGGTCTTTCCTGCCTCATATTCGTTGCCGGCGCCTTTGCCATTATCGCCATCCGGTCGCGACGAAGCTACTGGACGACGATCAAGACCTGCCAGCCCCTTCTCATGGTGGCCATCACCACACGCTCTACGGTCGCCTCGCTGCCGTGGGTCATCAACCTTTTGAGCGAGCGCCTGCGGTTCAGCCTGGTGGTCGTGGAACTGCTGGTGCCGCTGCAGGCGGCTTTGCTGCGTACAGGCCCGGCGCTGCTCTACACTTCGGGTGCGCTGTTCATCGCCCAACTCTACGGCCATCCGCTTGCAGTCCCCGACCTCGTGCTCGTCGGCATCATCTCGGCGCTTCTCGCCCTCACCACCGGCGGCATGGGCAGCCTGCTCATCCTGTCGCAGATGTCCATCGTCTGCGGCTACCTGAAGCTTCCCTTCGAGGCGGCGTTCGCTTTGTTCGTCGCGGTGGATGCGGCCGTGGACACGTTCATGACGCTGGCCAGCGTCTGCACCGTCGCAGCGAGCACGGCAATGATCGCTCCCAGCCACAGGGAGGCGACACAGCCTGAAACCGTCTCGGGACAGCTCGAAGCCGAGCCTGCCGGATGATCGACGACAGCATCCGTCCCCAGCTCGGCATTATCGGCGGCCTCGGGCCGCTTGCATCGGCTGACTTCTACTTCAAATTGACCCGGATGACCCAGGCGTTCAGAGACAACGAACATGTGCCTGCCGTGATCCTCAGCGTACCGCAGCTGCCCGACAGGACCGAAGCCATCCTTGCCGGCCATGACGGCCCGCTGGCGCCTTTGAAAGCCGCGGTCGCGACGCTCAATGCGCTCGGCGTCGCCTGCGTCGCGATGCCGTGCAACACCGCCCATCATTGGTACGACCAACTGGCGGCGAATTCGCGCGCGGAAATCATCCATATCGGCGACGCCGTGGTGGCGGAGACGCGTCGTAGCCTGGAGCGGGGCCGGGTTGCTGTTCTCGCCACCCAAGGCACGCTGGCCTCCGGCTTCTATCAGGACAGGATGTCGGCGGCGGGATTTGAGATCTGCCTTCCCGCGAACACCGAATTTCAGGCGTGCGTCGACAGCGCGATCAGCCTCGTCAAGGCGGGTTCGATCGCGGATGCGGCGGTTGAAACCGAGCGCGCGCTCGACATCGCGCAAGCGACCGGCGCCGATGCCGCCCTGCTCGGCTGCACCGAACTGTCGGTGGTGGCCGCCAGCCTCAACGACGTGAATGGATTGGTCGTCATCGACAGCAATGCGGCCCTGGCGCGAGCCTGCCTGACGCGATTAGGGTTCGGTACGCAGGAAGCCCGAGGCCTGCCGACCGTATCGCGGCCGCCAGGACATGATTGGCCGATGCGCGCCAGCTTGGCCGTACTGGCGTAACCCGATCTAGACGCTCTCGAGGTATGTCTCGATCTCGAAATCGCTGACATTGAGCGCGAACGTGTTCAGCTCCTGGCGTTTGCAGGCCACAAAGGAGTCGCGCAGGATGGCTGGAAAAATCTCCGCCACATGCGTCCCGCTCTCGAAGGCGGCGATCGCGGATGCCCAGTCCGGCGGCAGCTTTGCCGGCGGAAGTCCCTGGCCGTCTGTGCCGATCGGATCACCTGGCGACAACTGTCTTTCGATGCCGGTCAGCGCGGCGCCCAATATGGCCGCGAGCACCAGATAGGGGTTGGCGTCGGCTCCCGACACGCGGTGCTCGATACGGCGAGCAGCGGTCGGCCCGCCCGGAATGCGGATCGCGACCATGCGGTTCTCATAGCCCCAGGCGACCGCAGTCGGCGCATAGGATCTTGGGCGCAGCCTGCGGTACGAATTGAAGTGCGGCGCGAACACCAGCGTGCTCTCGGCCATTGCCGCAAGCAGGCCACCGACTGCATGGCGCATGGTCTCCGAGCCCTGGTCGGTGCCGTCGTCGAAGACGTTGCGTCCTTCACCGTCGACCAGGCTGAAATGAACGTGAAAGCCGTTGCCCGCCCGGTCGCCATAGGGCTTGGCCATGAAGCAGGCGGCAAAGCCGTGCTTGCGGGCAATGCCCTTCACCGTGCGCTTGAACAGCACCGCATCGTCAGCCGCCCGCAACGCGTCCGCGACATGGTTCAGATTGATCTCGAACTGACCGACGCCGTTTTCGGCGATGGCCGTGTCGACGGGAATGCCTTGCGTCCGGCAGGCCTCGTAGACGTCATGGATGAAGGATTCGAAATCGTCGATTTCGTCGATCGACAGCGCCGCGTCGGAATCGAGCCGGCGTCCGGTCACCGGCGAGACAGGGCCGACCGGCCGTTGCGATTGCGGATCGACGAGGTAGAATTCGAGTTCCGTTGCCGCGACCGGGGTCAGGCCCAGGACCTTGTAGCGATCGAGGATGCGGGCCAGCGCCCGTCGCGGGTCGCCGAGATAGGGCGCGCCGCTTTCGTCGGCAAGCCACAGCGGGACAAGTGCCGTCGGATGCGCCGTCCAGGCCACCGGCAGAATGCCGCGCCCGGTCCATTGGCACAGTCCATCGGCATCGCCGGTCGAGAAAACCAGGCTGTTGCCTTCGATGTCTTCGCCCCAGACATCCAGTCCGATCAGCGAAAAAGGCATGCGCAGCTTGCCTTCCAGCGCCTTTCTTGCCTGCTCGACGGGAATGCGCTTGCCGCGCATGATGCCGTTGAGGTCGCACACCGCCGCCCTCAGGCTCTGGATGTCGGTTCTGCTTTCAAGCCAGTTCAAAACGTCCGCAATTGCATCGCTCAATTTAAAACCTCTGGTTTTCGAAGGTGCCGCAGCCTGACCGGCCGCACGTCCCTGGTAAAAATAGCTGGTGAGTTTTAGGAAAACAGACGTGGCTGTCGCCAAGCGCTTTTCCTTATTTTTTCAAGTCACTAGCTGGTATGTCGGGAGGCATTTCAAAACCAATTGCGCGATCTGCGATCGCAACATAGAGGTTGGAGGGCGGAATGCCAAGCACGAGCCGGTAAACCAGCGCGCAGCCGCTATCGGCGGGAGCGGCGAGCTCGCTGCGGTAAGATCTGGCGCACGCAGCGCCCGAGCCACGCTGTGCAAAACGGTCATCACAAATCTTGACCTCGCATGCACTTGCACCTCTGGCCGCTGTCTGGCTTTTTGGGGTACCCATCGCAACGGACTGATTCGCGTCATGCCGCTCGATTGCAATATGCCCAAGGCAGTCTGCGGGTGGGTCGTGAAGCGCGCGCAATTGACGAAGGAGAAACAGGCATGGCCGAGTTCAAGAAGCCCGAAATCTCCGAGATGAGACCCAAGATCACCGTTATCGGCGTCGGCGGCGGCGGCGGCAATGCCGTCAACAACATGATCGCCGAGCAGCTTCAGGG
>NZ_RZQE01000468.1:0-4627 GCF_004022955.1 Mesorhizobium sp. M7A.F.Ca.US.002.01.1.1
CCACGCAACCTGCGTCCGGCGCCGCAAGCGCCGGCCGCACGCGCTGCCGAGCCGCCGCGCCGAGCACCGGCACCGCAGCCGGACCTGCGCACGCCTCAGGCGCCCTTGGGCGGCCCTGCATTGCGCGGCACGCTCGACCTTGACCGTCCGACCGAGGCGGCACCGCGTCCGCGCGGCGATGCCAACGCCCGCACGCCGCAGGGTGGCTGGGTGCGCGATCTGCTGACCGCGGCATCGAACGATGAGGACCTCAGGTCGGCAGCTCCCCCAGCGACTGCGGAAGCGCCCCGCGCTACGCCTGCCCAGCGATCGCCCCTTCATGTCGTCGAATCGCTGAACTCGCTCTCCGTCGATATCGCGCGGGCCATCGACCACGATGCTTCGATCGAGCTGTGGAACCGCTACCGGCGCGGCGAGCGTGACGTGTTCACAAGGCGGCTCTACACGCTGAAGGGTCAGCAGACGTTCGACGAGATCCGTCGCAAGTATCAGGCCGAGGCCGAGTTCCGCGCCGCCGTCGACCGCTACTGCGACGATTTCGAGAAGCTGCTCAAGGATGTCTCGCGCAACGACCGCGACAACATCATGGCGCAGACCTACCTGACGTCGGACACCGGCAAGGTCTACACCATGCTGGCGCATGCGAGCGGCCGCCTGCACTAAGACAGGAATTGAACAGGCGGGCCATGGTCCCGCCTGTGCCTGCTCTAACGTCCGGCACGCGTTGAACCTGCCCGCAACAGGTCTTGCAAGACTATCGATGCCTTCGGAATCCGCCCTAAGTCGATCTCCCGACGGCGCCATAATTCATCCACAGTACCGCTGCCCTAACGCTCGCAGGGTGTGATCGTGAAGACGGCAATCATTTTCGACTGCGAGTTTCTTTGCCTGGAGGGCTCGCAACGCAGATTCTGGTGCGCGGCCCACGATCCCGACCCGGTGATCGCACAGATCGGCGCCGTCAGGCTTGGACTTGAAGGCGACTTCCCCCTGCTCGGAACACACAAGGCCTATATCAGACCGGTCGACCGGTTTGGTCAGAGATACGCCCTGGACCCATTCTTCACCAAACTGACCGGCATCACCGAGGAAGATTTGGAGACAAAAGGGGTGGCACTAGGGGATGCTCTCGCCGACATCGATCGTTTTTCCGAAGGGGCGCGATTCTGGTCCTGGGGCAAGGACGAATTGAGCATGATCGCCATCAGCTGCTATGTCGCGGGCATTCAGCCTTCGATCCCGGCCACCCGGTTTGACAACACCGTCAAGCTGCTGATCGCAGCCGGAATGCCGATCGAGGATCTGGCGAGAACGCCGAGCAACAAGCTTGCGGATTACTACGGCGTCAAGCACCCGCCATTGCAGGGGCACGATGCGCTCGATGACGCGCTGTCCGTGACCTACACCCTGCAGCACCTGATGAAGACCGGAAAGCTCCGGCCGGAGATCTTCGACCACTTGTAGGTAGAGAAGCCTGGTCGGATGAAGCCTGGTGGGATTCCGGCGCGCGTCGCGCTCAGATCACCGAATCCGTCCAGCGCACGATCTGCCCGGCGGCGTCGCCGAACGCCTTGTCGAGTGCGCTGACATAAGCAGGATTGCCGCTGCCCGAGACGGGTGCGGCTGCGGTGAAGCTCTTGGAAGCACGGACCTCGCCGTTGCGATCGTTCAGTATCCGCACGAACAGATCGACCTCGGCATGTTCGCCGCCGTCGACCCGAACCTCGAATGAGCGGATCTCGACGATCACCTGATAATCGATCGCCAGGCCCTCGCCCGGCTTGCCGACGCCGGCAAAGCTGCCCGAGCGCTGGAAGGTCTCGGCCAGCCGCGCCTGCACGATCAGCGGCAGACGGTCGGCCCATTGCGCGCCCTTGAGATACTGGATCGAACGATCCGACGGTTTGATGACGATGTTCTGGCTGTCCAGCGCCTTGAGCGCCGACGGCTGCGCGATCAGGATCTGGCGGCGGCTGTGGCCAAGCGCGTCGACCGACGGCGCCGACAGCTCGAACGTATCGAGCGGCGCGGGCTTGCCGCCCAACGCCGCACAGCCGGCCAGCGTCAAAGCAAGCAGTGCCGCAGCCGATGTCAACCCGCCCGTTTTCACCCACACAGACTTCACGCGCGATCCCCGTTGTCCCCGGATCGTAAGATCGACCCGCTTTCGCGGCTCATGTTTCTGGGGCGCGCCGACGCCGAAGTCAACGCCGCGCCCTGCCATCGAATTGCCGAACCTCGCCGTCGCCACCCGACAGGATGCGCTGCGGATTGCGGCTGAGATCGGTTACCGCCTCCTCGATGCGGCTGATCGAACGGCGGCTGTCCTGCACCAGCGCTTCGACGTTCGAAAGCCCCTGGCCCGAGAATCGCGCCAGATTGTCGGTGATGACGCCAAGGCGCGAATTCAGCGTGTCGGCAACCTGCTTGAACGACTTCAGCGTCGCCCTCGCATCCGCCATCACGCCGTCGGCCTGCCCCGACCCGAGCAAGGTATCGACCTTGGCTAGAATGCCATCGACCCGCACCGAGGCATCGTTGAGCCGTTGCGCGAGCTGCTTTGCGTCCTTGATCGTCTGGTCGATGTCGTCGGCCCGGTTGGCGAACTTGTGGGTCACCTCCGCGATGTCGGCGGCGGCCTTGTCGGCGCTCTCGCTGGCCTTTTGGATGTTGGCGAGCGCCGAGCGCACTTGTGCGGGATCGATACCGTCGAGCACGTTGTCGACCTTGGCCAGCGTGCCTTGCGTCCGTTTGGCGAAGTCGTTGACCGACCCCACGGCTGTATCGACGTTCTTGATCACGCCGTCGAGCTGCTTCGACGTCTGCTTGAGGTTACCGGTTACTGCGTCGACATTGGCGACGATGCTCTTGATCTTGTCCTTGTCGACCGCGTTGAGAAGGCCTTCGGCCGCCTTCAGCGTGCCGTCGAGTTTGCCGGAAACGCCTTTCAGCTCATCGGCCAGCGTGCTGGCGGCGGACAGGAACTTGTCGATGCCGTCCGAATTCTTGGCCAGCGCATCGGAGAAGGTCTGGACGTTCTGGACGGTCTGCGTCAGCGGCCCGCGAACGTCCTTGGTGAAGCCTTCGAGCTCGGTCAGCACCTTGTCGGCGCGGGTAAAAATATTCTGCGCCGTCTGCAAGAGGTTGGTCACCGCCGACGGGTTGGCGACGATCTCGGCGACCTTGCCTTCCTTTTCCGCTTGGTCGAGGAGCTTTACCTCCTTGGGATCGGCGCCCTTGAGCTCGATGTTGGCCTGCCCGGTCAGGCCGGCAAGCCCGATATCGGCTTGCGTCGATTTGGTGATCGGCGTCATGCGGTCGATCTCGGTATCGGCGATGGCAACCGTCGGATTGTCGACATCGATATAGACGCGCTTGACGTCGCCGACCTTGACGCCGTTGAACAGCACGAAACTTCCGCGGCCGAGCCCGGAGGCCGAGCCCGGAATGCGCACGCGCAGCAACGTCGTCTCGCCCTTGTCGCCGATCGCCGCCGTCCAGTAGACGAAGGCAAACGCCGCCAGGATCGCGGCCAGCGTGAAGATGCCGACAATGACGTAGTTGGCTCTGGTTTCCATTGTCCCACTTATGGCTATGCGCGCGCCGCAAGATCAAGTTGCCGGGCGCGTTTTCCGCGGAAATAGGATTTTACCCACGGTTCCTCGCTCTTCAGCATGTCGTCGATGGTGCCTTCGACCAGCACTTTCTTCTTGCCGAGCACGGCCACCCGGTCGCAAGCGGTGAACAGCGTGTCGAGGTCATGCGTCACCATGTAGACGGTCAGATCCATCGTGTCGCGCAGCTTGACCACCAGCTCGTCGAACTCCGCCGCGCTGATCGGATCGAGACCCGATGTCGGCTCGTCGAGGAAGACGATGTCGGGATCGAGCGCCAGCGCCCGCGCCAGTGCGGCGCGCTTGATCATGCCGCCGGACAGTTCGGATGGGAATTTTTGCGCCGCGTCGGGCGGCAGCCCGACCAGCTCGATCTTGAGCATCGCCAGTTCGTCCATCAGCTTTCGCGGCAGGTCGAGATATTCGCGCATCGGCACCTGGACGTTTTCCAGCACCGTCAGCGCCGAGAACAGGGCGCCGTGCTGGAACAACACGCCAAGCCGCATGTCGATGCGCAGACGCTCGGCATCATCAGCCTTCTCGATATCGACGCCGAACAGCTTGATGGTGCCCGACTGCTTGCGCGTCAGGCCGAGAATGGTGCGCAGTAGAACGGATTTGCCAGCGCCCGAGGCGCCGACAAATCCAAGGATTTCGCCGCGCCTTATGTCGAGCGACAGTCTGTCGAGGATAAGCTTGTCGGCAAAGGAAACGCTGATGTCGTGCGCGGAAAGCACGATATCGCCCTCGCCCGCGTCATCCGCCAATGCACCCGCCCTTTTCCTGTTTCGCAGCTTCATCTCAGAACTCGATCGCTGCGTAGAACATGGCAAAAAGCCCGTCGAGGATGATGACGACGAAGATCGACTTCACCACAGAGGCGGTGACGTGCTGGCCGAGCGATTCGGCGCTGCCGCCGACCTTCATGCCTTCGACCGAGGCAATCGTGCCGATGATCATGGCCATGAACGGCGCCTTGATCAGGCCCGCAAAGATGGTGCTGAGATCGATGG
>NZ_RZQE01000469.1:0-4600 GCF_004022955.1 Mesorhizobium sp. M7A.F.Ca.US.002.01.1.1
CCCAGGAACATCTCGCCATCGCCATGGCCGACGGCCAAAGGCGGACCATTGCGGGCGCCGACGATCAAATCCTCGTCGCCTTTGAACATGATCGCCAGCGCAAATGCGCCTTCCAGCCGCTTCAGCGCCTGGTGCGCGGCTTCGACCGGCTTCAGCCCCTTGGCGAGTTCGCGGGCCACCAGATGCGCCACGACCTCGGTGTCGGTCTGCGACGAAAAAGAATAGCCGTCGCGGACCAGTTCGTCGCGCAGTTCGGCGAAATTCTCGATGATGCCGTTGTGGACGATGGCGACGCCGTCGGAAAAATGCGGATGCGCATTGGTCTCGTTGGGCACGCCATGCGTCGCCCAGCGCGTGTGGCCGATGCCGATCGTGCCATCGAGCGGCTCGTCCTTGAGCCGGCGCTCCAGGTTGATCAACTTGCCTTCGGCGCGGCGGCGGGCGAGTTCGCCACGCTCGATGGTCGCGACGCCGGCCGAATCATAGCCACGGTACTCCAACCGCTTCAGCGCATCGACGATGAGCGGCGCAACCTGCGAGTGGCCGACGATTCCAACGATACCGCACATGCAGAAAGCCCCCGATTCCCCGGAAAACCAGCGCTATTTAGGGATGGCCGGCCTGCCGTGGAAAGTCACATTGCATTTCGTCCCGTATAACGGAACGCTCATTCTGTCGATGCACCATGACAGGCCGCTCTTGCAATCCGGTTACTGCAATCGTTCGGTTGCGGGCTGGTCTTACTTTTTCTTCGCCGCCGCCGCCGAAGCAAAGCGCTCGCGCAACTCCTTGCCCTTGCCTGGAATGGTCTTCTGGCGGGCGCGGCCGAAGGCCAGCGCGTCGTCGGGCACGCTTTCGGTGATCACGCTGCCTGAGGCGATGTAGCCGCCCTTGCCGATGGTGACAGGCGCCACCAGCGACGAATTGGAGCCGACAAAAGCGCCCTCGCCGATGTCCGTGAAGAATTTCGAATAGCCGTCATAATTGCAGGTAATGGTGCCGGCGCCGATATTGGCCCCAGCACCGACACGGGCGTCGCCGATATAGGTCAAATGGTTGACCTTGGCGCCCTCTTCGATGACCGCCTGCTTGACCTCGCAGAAATTGCCGACCTTGGCCTTGTTCCTGAGATCGGCGCCCGGCCGCAGCCGCGCGTACGGCCCGACATCGCAATTCGACGCAATGGTGGCGCCCTCGATATGGCTGAAGGCATGGACCTTGGCGCCCGTGGCAATCTTCACACCCGGACCGAACCAGACATTGGGCTCGACGATGGTATCAGTGCCAATCTCGGTGTCATGCGAGAAATACACGGTCTCCGGCGCGATCAGCGTCACGCCCGACAGCATCGCCTCATGCCGCCGGCGCGCCTGCCAGATAGCTTCGGCTTGCGCCAGTTCGGCGCGGTTGTTGATGCCGAGTGCGCTTTCGAAACTGGCTTCGGTGGCCACGACATCGAGGCCTCGCGCACTGGCGATCTCGACAATGTCGGTGAGATAATACTCGCCCTTTGCATTCTTGTTGCCGACCCGATCGAGCAGCGCCAGCGCATGGGCGCCGGCCACCGCCATCATGCCGGCATTGCAGAAGGTTATTTTCCTCTCCTCCTCGGAGCAGTCCTTCTCCTCGCGGATGGCGGTCAGCTTGCCGTCCTTTTCGATCAACCGGCCATAACCAGTCGGACTGGGCGGGCGGAAGCCGATCACGACGACGGCAGCGCCTTCAGCCAGTTTCAGCCGCGCCATGGTCAGCGCATCTGCATCGATCAGCGGCGTGTCCCCGAACATGACCAGGATATCGTCATAACCCTTTGATATTGCATCGCGCGCGGCAAGCACGGCGTGCGCGGTGCCAAGGCGCTTTTCCTGCACGAAAGTCTCGGCCTTGGGCGCGAACTTTGCCGCGGCCTTGCGCATCTCGTCGGCGCCATGGCCGATCACCAGTGCCTGGCTGCCGGCACCCGCCTCTTCCGCTGCCTTCACCACATGGGCGACCATCGGCAGCCCGGCAATCTGGTGCAGCACCTTCGGCAGCACGCTCTTCATGCGCGTGCCTTCGCCGGCGGCGAGGATGACGGACAGGCAGGATCTCTGGCTCATGGATGGGCAACCATATGAAAGGGTTGGGAATCAAGACAGGGTAGCAGTGGGCCCATGCTTCACCAATGCGGTTAAATTCCGGTGAGATGGCGGAGCAGCTGACTCTTAATCAGCGGGTCTTAGGACAGAATTCGGCAGTCAGCACCCCTACAACAGGCCGTGTTTCCTGAATTCCGCCTGCTCGTCACCCGATATCCAGCCAAACACCTTCAGCTTGCCATCGCGCTTTTCGACGAGATAGTTGATCGCAAAGTCGATGGTCACGAGACTCCCATCCTTGCGTTCATAGTCACCGGACCAGTTTACCTCAGCCACGCAATGGTCCTGATCGATTGGCATCACCGAGACATCGACGCAGGTCATTCTCTTGCTGCCGAGGGCACGATAGGCCTCAAAACCCTTTGTCATAATGGCCTTCAACTGCTCGCCATTCTCGCCAACCATGACCGCCGCCGGCGTCACCGAGACAAAACCCGCCGAATACATGTCCGCGACGTCGTTGAGATCGACGGTGTCGGCGATCGCGTCATTGTAGATTTTCTCATAGGCCTTGAAGAATTTTCGCACATCCGCCTTGGCTACCATTCTCGCCTCCCGGCTCGAAAAAGTGTTGGTCAACGGCACTGCAAATGCGGGCTGGTGTGCATCGTTCCCGTGCGGGGGAGACTACCCCAGCCGCCCCAGCACTGGAAAATTCTCCAGCAGCCAATACGACACGGTCTGCACGCCACCAGTCAGAAAAAACACGCCGGCGATCACCAGCAGCGCGCCGATGGCCTTTTCGACGCGGCCGAGATGGACGCGGAATTTGCCGAGGAAGCGCATGAAGGCGCCGGAAAACAGCGCGGCGATCAGGAACGGGATGCCCAGCCCGAGCGAATAGGCGGCGAGCAGCAGCGCGCCCTCGCCCACCGTTTCACGGCCGCCGGCCAGCGTCAGGATCGGTCCCAGAACCGGGCCGATGCAGGGCGTCCAGCCGAAGGCGAAAGCCAGCCCCATGACATAGGCCGCGACCGCACTTGCCGGCTTTCCCTGTGACTGGAAGCGCGCCTCGCGTGACAGCAGCGGAATGCGCAGGACGCCGAGGAAATTCAGGCCCATCAGGATGATCAGCACGCCTGCGCCCATGGCCAGCGGCTCCTGCCAGACGCGTAGCAGCCGGCCGATGGTCGAGGCGCCGGCGCCGAGCGCGACAAAGACGGTCGAGAAGCCGAGCACGAAGGCGATCGAAGAATAGATCAGCGCGCCGCGTGCGCCTTCACGCGCTGTCGCACCCGCATTGCCACGGAAATCGTCGACCGAGACGCCGGCCATATAACAGAGATAAGGCGGCACCAGCGGCAGCACGCAAGGCGACAGGAACGAAATCGCCCCAGCCCCGACCGCGCTGACATAGCCGATGTCCAATGCCATTTCCAAGAACTCCAATGTCGTGACGCCGATATAGCGACGCGCAGCCTTGTCCACCAATCACCATTGTGTTGGCAAGATCATCCATTGCCCGACGCACTTGCCAGGAAGAAACGACAGCCCGCAGGCGTTGATGCTGTGAGGCCGCGATTTCCCGCGCGTCTCCAGATATCAGTCAGGAGATTTCCATGAAAACCATAACCGCAGGACTGGCAGCGCTTCTGCTCAGCACCGCCGCATCCTTCGCTGCCGACGCGTGGAAGGAAGCCGAGGTCAATGGCGCCAAGATCTACACCGACGCCAATGGCATGACGCTTTACACCTATGACAAGGACGAGAAGGGCAAGAGCAACTGCTACGACAAATGCGCCACCAACTGGCCGCCGCTGAAAGCCGAAGCCGGCGCCAAGGCGGATGACGAGTGGAGCGTCGTCGACCGCACCGACGGCACCAAGATGTGGGCCTATGACGGCAAGCCGGTCTACACCTTCATAAAGGACAAAAAGCCCGGCGATGTGACCGGCGACGGCGTCGGCGAAGTCTGGCATATCGTCAAGGCCGACTAAGCACGCCAGTCCCGCTGCTGGCGGGACAAGGGCTGGTCGCCGGGCATCTCCATGCCACCCGGCGGCCGGCATCGAACAGCGTTATAATGTCGCCCGTCCTGGTTTGGGCAGCATTTCAACGACTCGGCGGAAAAATGAATCGGGTCGTTTCCGCTGACTCAGGCCCACCATCTGCCTTTCCCAAATTCTGTGATTTTCTCCATACACTCTAAGAGTGTATTGCTGCGGACCGGCCCGCAATTTGGGCGCTTCCCCTTGACCGGATGCAAAAGCGCGGCCATGTGAGCGACAAATAGAACGAGATTTCGTCGCGCGCAGCGGAATTCTTCTGCCGCACCACAGCTGATATGAGACCTCATGGACGTCGTCGTCGTCGAATCGCCGGCCAAGGCGAAGACAATCAACAAATACCTCGGCAAGAACTACAAGGTTCTGGCCTCGTTCGGCCATATCAGGGACTTGCCGGCCAAGGATGGCTCGGTGCGTCCGGATGAGGATTTCGCCATGTCCTGGGCGGTCGACACC
>NZ_RZQE01000046.1:0-23181 GCF_004022955.1 Mesorhizobium sp. M7A.F.Ca.US.002.01.1.1
CTCCCGTGTTGGGCTGCGGTTGTTGCGAAACAGCTTCGCCTCCTTGGGCGGCGTTGTTGAATGACGGTTCTGGGGCATGGCGGCAGCTCTTTGTATATGCCTTTTGTATATGCCATGCAGCACCGCAAACAAGGCGCAGAAAAACTCCGACGAAGATAGCCATCTCCTGGAACAGAATTCCAACAGGTGCCAACTTAGGCGATATATTTTCCCACGACGAGGCCGCGAACCGACAGCGCATGCCTCGTCGCGCATGATACGTCACGGCTATGGTCCGACCATCAACGCATTGCATCGGAGCCTGTTTTCATGAAACGATTTTTCCTCGGGCTTGCCACCGTCGCCGGCCTGTTCCTTGCATCCTCCCAAGCCTGGTCGGCCGACAAACTGCTCAACGCATCCTATGATGTCGGCCGCGAACTGTTCGTGCAGGTCAACAAGGCTTTCATCGCCCAGCATCCGGGCGTCACCGTGGACCAGTCGCATGCCGGCACTTCGGCGCAGGCACGCGCCATCGCCGAGGGTCTTGGCGCCGACGTTGTTACCTTCAACCAGGTCATCGACATCGACTTCCTGGTCAAGAAGGGCCTCGTCTCGGCCGACTGGCAGAAGGATTTCCCTGACAATGCCTCGCCCTTCTATTCTCTGCCTTCGTTCCTTGTCCGCGCGGGCAACCCCAAGCACATCAAGGACTGGAACGATCTCGTGCGCGACGACGTGCAGGTGATCTTCCCAAACCCGAAAACATCCGGCAATGCGCGCTACACCTATCTGGCGGCCACCGCCTACGCCAAGGAAGCCTTCAAGGGCGATGACGCCAAGGTGAAAGAGTTCATCACCAAGCTGTTCAACAACGTGCCGATCTTCGACACCGGCGGCCGCGCCGCGACCACCACCTTCGTGCAGCGCGAGATCGGTGATGTGCTGATCACCTTCGAGTCGGAGACGCGCGGCATCCGCAAGGAGTATGGCGACGACAAGTTCGAGCAGGTTACGCCTTCGGTCAGCCTGCTGGCCGAATTCCCGGTCGCCATCGTCGACAAGGTTGCCGACGATCACGGCACGCGCGATCTGGCCAAGACCTATCTCGACTTCCTCTACACACCGGAGGGCCAGGACATCGCCGCCCGCAACGGCCTCAGAGCCCGCGACGCCGCTGTGGCGGCGAAATACAAGGCCGATTTCCCCGATGTCCGGCTGCTGACGGTGGAAGACGTTTTCGGCGGCTGGGACAAGGTGCAGAAAGAGCATTTCGCCGCCGGCGGCCTGCTCGACCAGACCTACGGCAGCCGCTGAGGCAGCGATACCTGCACAGCAGACGAAAAAGCCGGCGCGCTGCCGGCTTTTTTCGTTTTTGAACGCCGATAACCTGGTTATCAGCGGAATATCCGCGTTCTCAGTGCAAAACGTTACAAAGAATCAACGCGTTTATGCCTAACGTGCAATTGGGTGGCTGTTTCGCGAAACATCACCGCGCGGCGAAGACGTCATTATTTGCACACAAACAGTCGCCAGATGCGAGTGGTTGGGGCTTTTATGGGTTGATCTGGGCATGCTGACAAAAAAAGGCAAATACGGCCTCAAGGCCCTCGTGCATCTGTCTGGCCTGCCGGCCGGCCAATTGGCCTTCGTCAATGACATCGCTGTGGCCAACAACATCCCGAAGAAATTCCTCGATGCCATTCTGGGCGAGTTGCGCAATGCCGGCTTCGTCCAGAGCCGCAAAGGCAAGGAAGGCGGCTACCGCCTTGCCCGGCCGGCCTCCGAAATCAAGATCGGCCATGTCGTGCGCGTGCTTGACGGGCCGCTGGCGCCAATCCCTTGCGCCAGCCGCACGCAGTATCAACGCTGCGAGGATTGCGACGAGGCGACCTGCCAGGTCCGCCACATGATGCTGGAGGTGCGGCAGGCAATCGCCGAAGTGCTGGATAATCGCAGCCTCGCCGCCATGCGCGATGCCGACAATGACGATTTCCCGGTCGAGCTGACGTCGCAGATCTAAACCACCGACTTCAAGCCGATCGCGTTCAGATAGAGATTCCTGCATTGAAGGAGAGGTTCTCCAAATCTCGGGTTGCGAAGCTCGAAATCACGGAGAACCTCATGCAGTTTTGGCCTATCCGTTCACATTAGACGCGGCCTCGAATACAGCGCGTGCGGACGTCGTACCCGCTACGTGCTCCGTACCCACCACACCGAGGTCCATCCATCCCGCATTCACGGCCTCGAACATTTCTTCGGCAGGTCCGGAGTGACCCTTCGGGATGCCGAATTGCTCGAACGCTTCCGCCCACCCCGCACGCGGAATTGCAAAGGCTTTCACGGCGAGATTCAGGACTTCACCCAACTGCTCCGCGACTTCATCCGCGGTGACCATCGAACCGATCTCGACGATGCGCTGCCCTGACCACGTCGACCCGGTCAAAAGGGTTGCGACCTCTGCGCCGATGTCGTTCGTCGCAACCATGGTCGATTTCCGGTTTGTCGGATTGTAGTAGACCGGTAGCATTCCGCCCTGCGCGACCTGCAAGCCGTAGAGGAAATTTTCGAAGAATCCCCCCGCGCGCACAAATGCGGTTGGCGATGTCAGGCCGCGAAACCCTTGCTCCAGAAGCGACAAGGCCGCGATCACCCCGTGCCCGCTTGTTCTGTTCGCACCCATCGACGAAAGCGCGACCACTCGCGGCGGCGCTGCCTTGGTCAGAGCCTCGACATAGCTAGCAATCACGCTCCTCGCTTCTTTGTAATCGGGCGACGGCGCCCAGACAGGGGGCAACATGACGAACGCGCCTTCGACGCCTTTGAGGGCTCGCTCGATGGCTGCCGAATCATTCCAGTCGCCGTCTACCAGTTCCACGCCCTGGTTCGCCCAATTGGCCGCCTTGTCGCGGTTGCGGATGAGTGCGCGTACCTCCTTGCCGTGCGCCAGCAGATGCTCTGCCGTTGCGCCGCCAACTTTTCCCGTGATTCCCATTACTAGGAACATGTGTTTTCTCCTGATGTCGGGGGACAGAGCTGCCCCTGTTGGTTCAATGGATGAGCGGCAGAATGGCCCGGATACGGGGATCGCGGAGATAGAGGCCGCCCCAGGTCATCGCGCCCAGAAGCAGGGAGATGATTTCCGGCGGCGACCCCAACTCACCGATGCGAAGATGGGCGCAGATGGCACCTCCCAAAAAGCCCGTCACCAGGATCGCGCCGAGGACGGCGGTGACCGGGATGGCGTAGAGGATGGCGCAGGCGAGGATGATCGGACCCACGACACGGGTCAGGTCCATCGCCAACCCGGTTTCCTGCAACATGCTGGCGATCTGTGCCGGCGCGAAAAGCTGAACAGTGCCATCTGCCGTCAGGGCGATGACGACAAACGCGCTCATGATCCGGCCGGCCCACAGGGCGCGATGCAAGGTCATAATTTCCGGTGTCTGATGCAGGTTCACAGTTTCGGACACTTGTCATTCTCCGATGGGGAGATCCCATATTCGAAGCTTACTGTGCCTCTCAACTGTGATAAATGCCGAGGAAATGAACCAACTGTTCTCTTTTTGGGGAACAATCCGAGGCGCGAAAATGCAGAATCTCGAACCCATCCTCATTTTCACAACGGTCGCGGAAATGGGGAGCTTCACCCGCGCGGCCGATAGCCTGGGCATCCAAAAGGGGAGAGCCTCAACGGCGGTCCGCAAGCTGGAAGAAGATGTGGGTGTCAGGCTTCTGCACCGGACGACGCGCAGCGTGCGGTTGACGGAGGACGGACGCGCATTTCATGCCCGCGCCCGCGATCTGCTTGCTGAAGTCGATGATCTGCACTCGATGTTCGCAGGCGACCGCGTGGCACTTCGCGGCCGTTTGCGGGTCGACCTTCCGACCGAAGTGGCGCGCACAACGATCGTACCGGCTTTGCCGGATTTCATGGCGGCTCACCCCGAGTTGGAGCTGGAGGTGTCGAGTACGGATCGGCAAGTCGATCTGGTTCAAGAGGGGTTCGATTGTGTATTGCGGCTTGGACCCATTCGCGACGAGACCCTGATTGCCCGCCCGTTGGGCCTGTTGCGCATGGCCAACGCAGCCAGTCCCGCCTATCTGGCGCGCCATGGCGTGCCTCGATCGCTGGAAGATCTCCAGCGTCAGGAACATAGGGCAATTCATTTTTCGACGCTGCTGGGCGCGCGACCCTATGGATGGGAATATCCGGACGGCGACAGCTACGCGACGCTTCAGTTGCCAGGTGCGCTACACGTCAACAGCGCACAGACCTACGAAGCAGCGGCCCTCGCCGGCCTCGGTCTGATCCAGGCGCCACTCTTGGGCATTGGCCGATACTTGGAGAGTGGAGCGCTTGTCGAGATCCTACCCGATTTTCGTCGCCGGCCGCTCGCCGTGTCCCTCGTCGTCGCACATCGGAGCAATCTATCGCGCCGGGTCCGCGCGTTCATGAAATGGATCGAAGATGTGCTGACGCCATATATGGAATAGCGATACGACTATCTTCGTCCGGCCCTCGAAATCAACACTTCGTAAGCGGCGCGCTTGTCTTAAGTCTAGGGAAAGCGAAATTTGCAGAAGTCTCGAGCACGGACACCACCTTGCACGGCCCAAGCCGACGCAGTAAAGCGGGGTTCGAAGAACGGGCTGGACCGATGAGGCTGTGGTGGTTAGAAAAATCCCGCAAGGCCGCCCGCAAGCTGCCGTCGGCAGCCAGTTTCCGCACTGAAATCATCGCAGACGTCTTCGTCCCGGAACGGGCGGAGGATGTACGCTTCTTCAGCCGCAAGCTGGTTCGCCCTGGCCGGCTTCGCCGCTTTTCCAACAAGGATCTTCGCGAAGGCCTGCTGTCTATCTTCTATCTCGTGGTGGCGGCGGCACTGCCGGTGCGGTGGTGGGCGCCGATCTGCGGCCGCGTATCGAGGTTTCGCCTCAAGCGCCATATGCGCAAGGAATTCCCGGCCTACGCTGCCGCCACGCTCGCGGTGCTGGGCGATGGTATCGATGCACGCAAGCTGTTCGAGGGATTGCTGGCAGCGCGCCACCGCCGCCGCTTGCAGCTCGCCGCACATCTGGTGGCCGGCCGCTGGTCGCCGACGATCCGGCTGGAGGGGTTGGCGGGGCTGCGGTCGGCCTTGCAGCGCGGCCACGGCGCCATCCTCTGGTGCGATCAGTTCACCGCCCAGACCATCATCGGCAAGCGCGCGCTGTACGAGGCCGGTATCGAAGCGCATCAGGTGAGCGTCAACACCCACGGTATTTCCGAATCGGCGTTCGGCTTGCGTTTCCTCAATCCGCCGCTGATCGATGTCGAGAACCGGTTCCTGAAAAGCCGGGTCGCCTTTGATCGTGACGACGCCTATCAGGTCACCATCCGCATCCAGAAGATCCTGAAGCAGAATGGCGTGGTGACGATGACCAACACCGTCCATGCCGGCACGACCTTCACCGAGGCAGCCATGGGCGAAAGCGGCTGGACGCATCTCGCCTCGGCACCGGCGAATTTCGCCGCCAGGGGCAGGACCGCCCTGTTTGCCATGTCGACCTTCGAAGTGGTTCCCTTCATCGAATACCGGGCCGTGCTCAGCCCCGAGCTGACGCCGGAGGCATCTGTCAGCCCGGCAACGGACATGGCCAGGGATGGCGCCAAGAACATGACTGTGCAGGCGCACTACATCCTGCTCAAGCGCGACCGCCTGCTGGAAGCGCTGAAGCTCTACCCCGAGCAGATGCTGACGTGGTCCCGCCGGCAGCGGCTGACCGAGGTCTCGGACAGCATCGGCATCGGAATGGATGAAGGCTCATGACCGGCGTATCAGGCGGACCGCGGCGGCGACGAGCTCACCGACCGGGCGTGTGGCATTGAGTTTCGAGGCGCGCTCATCCGCAGCCGGCGGCTCGAGGATGGCGAACTGGCTGTCGACCAGGCTCGCCGGCATGAAGTGGCCCTTGCGGCTGCCGACGCGCTGCCTGGCCGTACCAGGGTCGATCTCCAGATAGAGGAAGACGATTTCCGGGCAGAAGCCGCTCAGCCGGTCGCGGTAGCTGCGCTTCAGCGCCGAGCAGGCGGCGACCACGCCGTTGCCCTGCCCCACCGACGCGGCGATGCGCTCGCCGATCGCGTTGAGCCAGCCTTCGCGCAGCTGATCGGTAAGCGGCTCGCCGCTTGCCATGCGTGCGACGTTTTCCGGAGGATGCAGCCTGTCGCCCTCGATAAAGGTAACGCCCAGAGCGGCGGCAAGCCCAATGCCCACCGCCGACTTGCCGCAGCCGGCGACGCCCATAACCACGATGGCCGGCACCGAGCCGGGGGCGCTCGTCGGCGCCTGTGCTGCCGCTTCGTCCACTGTCAGCGGCTTGCCGGCGCGCGGCCGTAGAGCAGCAGCATGGCGACGATGACGACACCGTAGATGATCTGCCGCCCCGCCTCCGGCATCTGCATGACCGACAAGATGGATTGCAGCAACGTGATGAGGATGACACCGGCGACAGTGCCGAGATAGGAGCCGCGCCCACCCAGGATCGAGGTGCCGCCAAGCACCACCGCGGCGATCGACGGCAGCAGATAAGCGTCGCCCATCGACTGCGCCGCCTTGGAGGCATAGCCGGCCAGAAGCACGCCGCCGAAAGCCGAGAGCCCACCGGAGACGGCGAAGGCGATCATCACCACGCGCCTTGTGTCGATGCCGGAGAGATAGGCCGCGCGCTCGCGGTTGCCGATGCCGTAGACGGTGCGGCCGAAGCCGGTCCGCGTCAGCACGAACACCATCGCGGCCCCGATCAGCGCCCAGATGATGACGGCGTTGGGCACGCCCGGAATGGCGAAACCGGTCGCCAGGTAGCGCATCGCGCCCGTCGCTGAATCCTGCGGCGAGAAGCCGCCGGTGTAGACCACCATCAGCCCCTGCGCGACAGCGTTGGTGGCCAATGTGATGATCATCGAGGGGATGCGCAGATAGGCGACGCCGATGCCGTTGACGACGCCGATCAGCATGCCGCAGATGATGCCGAACGGGATGGCCAACGCCACGCCGACCGGGCCGTACGCCGCCGCGGCGCAGGCCATCATGGCGCCCGCCGCCACCGCCCACGGCACCGACAGGTCGATCTGGCCGAGCAGGATGACCAGCATCATGCCTGTCGCGATGACACCGAGGAATGAAGCCACCTTGAGTTGCTGCAGGAGATATTCAGGCGACAGGAAGCTTCTGGAGTAGAGGCTGCCGAAGAACAGCAAAAGCACGATGCAGGCAAAGGCCGTCAGCACCGCCGGATCGGCGCGGCGGATGAATCTGGGCATGCGGCCGGCAATGCCGCCAAGCGTCGTTTCGCTCACAGGAACCACTCCAGCCGGTTGCGGACCCGAAACAGGGCGAAGGCGCCGAGGCTGACGGCGACCAGCAGGATAACGCCCTGGAACAGCGGCTGCCAGAGCGGATCGAAATCGAAGACGAACAACAAGTCGCCGATCGTGCGGAAAGCCAGTGCGCCGAAGATGGCGCCGATGGCGCTGCCCTTGCCGCCGAACAGCGAAACGCCGCCGAGCACCACGGCGGCGATCGAAAACAGCGTGTAGGAGTTGCCGCTGGCATAGGCCGCCTCACCCGTATAGGTGAAGAAGGTCAGGAACAGTCCGCCGATCGCCGCCAGCAGGCCGGCCAGCGTGTAGGCGGCGAACTTGCCGCGCCGGATCGGCACACCCGACATGTAGGCCGCCGTCTCCGATGAGCCTGCCGCGTAGGCGGCGCGGCCAAGCACCGAGCGGCTGAACGGCACCCAGATCACCAGCACGATGGCCAGCAGCACGACGAGACTTGCCGGCACCACGCCGAACACACGGCCGGTCAGCGCATCGGCCAGGTCCTCATTGACCGAGCCGCCCGGAAATGGCCGCAGCAACAGGCCGATGCCGTAATAGACGGCGCCTGTGGCAATGGTGGCGACAATCGGCTGCAGCCGGCCATAGATGACGATGGCGCCGTTGATGGCGCCGCACAGCAGCCCCACCGCCAGCACGGCGATGACGCCGAGCGTCGTCTGCATCGGCGTTCCCACCACCAGCCACGAAGCCAGGCAGTTGGTGAGGAGAAAAATCATGCCGACGGACAGGTCGATGCCGGCGGTGATCACCACCAGCGTCTGCGCCATGGCGACGAAGGCGAGCAGCACGCCCTTGTTGGCCGCCGTCTGCACCACATTGGCGGTGAAGCCGGCCGGATGGTTCGAGGTGTAGATGACGAACATGACGATGAAGATGCCGAACGCCAGCAGCGTTCCGCGCCGCTCGGCCAGCCAGTAACGCCAATCCTTCATGCGCCCACTCCCAGGCCCACCGGGCTGTCCTCGCCATGGATGTTGAGCGCGCTTGATATCAGCGCCCGCTCGGTGATCTCGGCGCCGACCAGCTCGCGCTTGACCGCTCCGTCGTAGAGCACCAGCACACGGTCGCAGCAGCCGATCAGCTCGTCATAGTCGGTCGAGTAGAACAGGATCGCCGCACCCGCGTCGGCCAGTTTGCGCATCAGCTGGTACAGCTCCTGTTTGGTGCCGACGTCGATGCCGCGCGTCGGATCGTTGAGCAGGATGATGCGCGGCTGGCGCATCAGCCATTTGGCGATGACCACCTTCTGCTGGTTGCCGCCCGAAAGCGCGCCGACCGGAATGTCGAGGCCCGCCGTCTTGATCGCCAAAAGGCCGACCATGTCGTCGATCAGCCGCTGCTCGGCGGCACGGTCGATGATGCCGGCTTTCGACAACCGGTCGAGGGCGGCGAAGGACAGGTTCTCGCGCACCGTCATCGGCAGCATCAGACCTTCGGTCTTGCGGTCCTCGGGAATGAGCGCCATGCCGATGCCGTCGTCGCGCGCAACGGATGGACTGGTGATCGACACAGGCTTGCCGTCGATCAGGATCTGGCCGCTGAGGCCGCGCAGCACGCCGAAGAAGGCGAGCAGCAATTCGCGCTGGCCCTGGCCGTCGAGGCCGCCAAGGCCGACCACCTCACCTGCCCTGACGGTCAGCGAGATGTCGTGCAGCCGGTCGGCCCATGAGAGCTTGCGGGCCTCGAGCCTGGGGGCCGCGGCGGCAGGCACGGCCGTCGGCTTGGGCGGAAAGATATGGCTGTATTCGCGGCCGATCATCAGTTCGACCACCTCATTGTCACTCTTCGAGCCGGCTGGATAGCTGGCGACATTGCGGCCGTTGCGGAACACCGTGCACTGATCCGCCAGTTCGGCGATCTCGTTCATGCGGTGCGAGATGTAAAGCAGCGCCAGCCCTTCCGAGCGCAGCCGCTTGAGCACCGCGAAGATCTTCGAGACATCCGCGGCAGTCAGCGCGGAGGTCGCCTCGTCGAGGATAAGGATGCGCGGCTTGCGTGCCAATGCCTTGGCGATCTCGACCATCTGCCGGCGCGACAATGGCAGGTCCTTGACCAGCGCCAGCGGGTGGATGTCGGCGGCGCCGGCACGAGCAAGTGCTTCTTCGGCGATGCGGCGCTGCGCCTTGCGGTCGATCATGCCGAAGCGTTTGGGCGGGTCGGAAATGACGATGTTGTCGGCAACGCTTAGCTCGGGGACAAGCGACAGTTCCTGGAAGATGCAGACGATGCCGGCCTTGTTGGCGGCACCCGGAGAAGCGAAGGTCGCCTCGCGCCCGTCCAGCGTCATGCGGCCCTCATCGGGCGCCACGACACCTGCCATGACCTTGATCAGCGTCGACTTGCCGGCGCCGTTTTCGCCGAGAATGGCGTGGATGCTGCCGGCTTCGACAACAAGCTCGGCCTTCTCCAGCGCGCGTACACCGCCATAGCGCTTGGATATGCCTTCCATACGAAAGAGCGGAGCCGCACCGTCCATCGGCCCTCCCAGGGCGATTGTGGAATTGAGACAAACGCCGCGGCTCAAGCCGCGGCGCCGGGTGACAGCCAGCGATGATTTACTGGTTTTCCTTGGTCTGACCCATGATTTCCTGGGCGCTGAAATTGATGCCGCAGGTCGGGAAGGAATTGCCGACGAAGAAATTGTCGGATTCCTTGGGGAAGTAATCCGTGCCTTCCTTCATGTTCGGGTCTTCGGCGATCGCCAGCGGCAGCTTCACCTCTTGTGGCACCACTTCGCCTTCGAGTGCGGCGATCGCGGTCTTGATGGCGACAGCGACCTGAGCCGGGCCCGAGCCCGCGGACGAGCACTTCAGCCCGTCGGCTGAATGCGCGGCGCAGAACTTGCGGAAGCCGTTCTCGGTCTCGCCGCCAAACGGCACGAACGGATGCTTGGCGTCGATCATCGCCTGCACGATGCCGGTGTCGCCGCCCTGCCCGGTGATGCCGTCGAACGGACCGTTGGTGGCGATCGCATCCGCAGTCACCTTCTGCGCCACGCCGTCATCCCATTTGCCGGCGACTTCGGTCACGTCCCACTTCTTGCCGGACGCATCGAAGACCTCGTGGATGCCGTTGTGACGATCGGTGTCGACGGAGGTGCCGGCGACGCCGCGCACTTCCAGGATCTTGCCGCCGTTCGGTATCTTGCCGACCAGCCACTTGGCCCACAATTCGCCAAGACCCTTCTGATCGACATTGACGTTGATGGCGTCCTTGGTGTCGAGAATGTTGTCGAAGGCGACCAGCACGATGCCCGCTTCCTTGGCACGCTTGATGACCGGACCGAAGGCCGTCGGGTTCTGGGCGTCGGTGACGATGGCGTCATAGCCGGAATCGATGAAATTGTTGATCGCCGAGATCTGTGCCGGCACGTCCTCGCCCGTCGAGACGACCTTGAATTCCTTGATCTTGGCTTTGACTTCAGGTTGCGCGGCGTAGGCCTTGGCCGTCTGCACCATCTGGATGCGCCAGGTGTTGGCGATATAGCCATTGGCGAAGGCGATGCGGAACGGCCCTTCCTTCTTGGGATATTTGAAGAATTTGGTCTCCGCGCTCCACGGCGCGAAACAGTCCGCCTGAGCGGCGGGACCCGACACGATTTCGGGTCCGGCGGCCATGGCGGCCGAATTGAGCATGACGAATGCAGTGGCGGCAACGACGCCACCAACGAGTGACTTGATCATCGATAATCCTCCCGATTGCAGTTCTGATTGTTCGTTTCGCAATGCGAATTTTTCGCGCGATGGACCGGCACCTCCCGCCTTGCCATGCGCTTCCTCGGCCGCCCGTGATGGCCGACCCGGTACCTCCCTTGTCGCCGCCAGCGGGGCGAAAACTATCATATTATCCATAATAAACAAGTATTAGTTGTCGCTTATGTATAATAAACAGGTGCGACCTGTCGTTCATGCACCTGCCTGTAGGAGATGGTAGCGCTACCAAATTGGCGTGTAAACCGGCATTCGCACAGTCGCTTCTGTGCGTTTCAACGCGCCGTGCTCTCGCGGCGCTTGAGCTCGAAACCGAGGTCTACGATCCGTTGCTCCGGTCTTTTGCCGGCGATCGCAGCAAGCGCCATGGCGACGGCACGCCGGCCGATCTCATAACGATGGGTGCGGATGCTGGTGACCGAAGGAAACGCCACCTGCATCATGTCGAGATCGTTGAAACCGACGATGCCGATCGTCTTCGGCACCGCGATCGAGGCGCGATGGCATTCGAACAAGACGCCGAGCGCGATGTCGTCATTGTTGCAGAACACCCCGTCGAGTGTCGGCACCTTGGCCAGCGCGTCGCGGAACATCTCGCGGCCGAGCGACACGCTGGACAGCACCGGCGTGGTGGTGACGAGGCGCGGGTCGAACAGGCCCGCGGCCTCCATCGCCGCGCGATAGCCGGCAAGGCGCCGCTGCGAACGCGGATCCATGCGCGCGCCGATGAAGCCGATGCGGCGATAGCCGGCCTCGATCAGATGCTCGGTCGCCGCCCTCCCGCCATCGAGATGCGAGAAGCCGACCATCATGTCGACCGGATCGGGACCGGTTTCCATCACCTGCACCACAGGGCAGCCGGCACTTTCCAGCAGCTTTCGCGAAGCCGGCGTCTGATCGATGCCGGCGACGATCAGCGCCGCTGGCCGTTGCGAACCGAACAGCTGCAGCAGCCGCTCTTCCTCGAGGCCGGAATAGTGGGTGTTGCCAAGCTGGATGCGGAACGGGCTGGCCGACAGGCTGTCATAGATGCCGCGCACCACCTCGGCGAAGACGTTGTTGGTAAGCGACGGCACCAGCACGCCGAACACCTCGGCGCGCGCCGAGGCCAGCGCCCGGGCATTCGGGTCCGGCACGTAGCCCAGTTCGTCGACGGCGGCCTGGATCTGGCGGCGCAGCTCTTCGGACACACGCTCCGGCTCGCGCAGGGCGCGCGACACGGTGATGGCGCCGACGCCGGCCTTGCGCGCGACATCCGCGATGGTCGGGCGGCCGCCGCCCCGGCGCGTGCGCGGCTTGGTCAAAATCGAGTCCTCGCAAGATACAGATCGGAAGCCATCGCGCCCGCAGCCGTCATATGTTGTCAAAGTGGGATATTTATCCGCGCGCTTCCTTCTCGACGCTAGGTCAATGTCCGCTCCCCAAAGAGAAAAATCAGCAGAGAAAGAAGACCAAACGAGACTAAAAATCCGGCCCATGCTCCAAACAGGAGCTTGCGAAGCGATCGGAATTCGTCAGCAACAAGAAATCTGTTGAAACGGCTATTCCTGCGGCCGGCTCGCTCGCTCCAACCAAGTGATCTTTCCTCAGTAGTGTCTACAAGCGCTCCGGTTCTGCCGAGCACCAGGATAATCGAATAGAAAATTGCGGCGGCGCCTGCGAGGCATCCCGCGGCGCAGGCCCACACCGCTATTGTTAGAAGAATGGGCTTACCGTGAAGATCGAGATGCATTTTGTGCGCCCGGAATAAGGCTTAAGCTGCAACCGTCAATGATCGCCGCGACCGCCACAATAACAGAACGATCGCCAGTATATTCAAAATATTCCAGGCAATGCCGTTCAGGAACGCAGCCGCATAAGAGCCGGTCAAATCGTAGATCCAGCCCGACATCCAGCCGCCGATCGCCATGCCGAAGATGGTCGCCATCATGACGATGCCGATACGCTGGCCGGCCTCTCTGGCCGGCATATAATCGCGCACGATGATCGCGTAGCAAGGCACGATGCCGCCCTGCGACAAGCCGAACACCAGTGACACCACATAGAGCGAGGCAAGCCCGTCGAACGGGATGTAGAACAGCAGCGACAGGCACTGCAGGACCGAGCCGATCATCAATGTCCACACGGCGCCGATACGGTCGGCGAGGAAGCCGGACGCCAGCCGGCTGACGACGCCGCCCGCCATCATGATCGACAGCATGTCGGCGCCATGTGCGACGCCGTAGCCAAGGTCCATGCAATAGGCGACGATATGCACTTGCGGCATCGACATCGCCACGCAGCAGCCGAGCCCGGCGACGACCAGCAGCACCTGCAAGGCCGCCGGCGACAGCGAGATCGGCTGCACCGACCGGCTTCCGGGCGAACCCGCGACGGCCGCCGCCGGGGCACCGCGCCGCAGCATCAGCACCAGCGGCACCATTGTCACCAGGCAGAAGATGCCGATTGCCGCATAGGTGAAGCGCCAGCCCTCCGCCTTCATCAGCGTCGGCATGATGGTCGGCCACAACGCCCCGGCAAGGTAATTGCCGGCCGCCGCCGCCGTGACCGCAACACCGCGACGGCGGTTGAACCAGTGCGAGATATCGGCGATCAGCGGCCCGAAGATCACCGACGTGCCGATACCGATCAGCACCCCCTGGGCAAGCGTGAATTGCAGGATCGAGGTCGACAGCGCCGCGAGCAGCAGGCCCGCGGAAAGCGCAATCGAAGAGATCAGCGCCGGGATCCAGTAACCCATCCGGTCGATGGCGCGGCCGACCAGCACGTTGCCGGCGGCGAAACCGACCATGGTCGCCGTGTAAGGCATGGACGCCGCGGCGCGGTCGACGCCGAACTCGGCCTGCACGGCGGGCAGCACGACGACGACAGCCCACATGCCCACGGCGCCGATCGTCGCCAGCAGCATCGAGATGGCAAGCCGCATCCAGGCATAGGAGCTGTCGATGCCGGGGCCGGGCTGGAGGCTGTCGGTTCGGGTCAAGGCGTTTCCTGTCGGCGGTCTCGGAGATCGGCTGCCGTTTGCGCCACTATCGGCGCATTCTCAGGCCGCAGCAGCGCCACAGCGGGCAAATCCGTGACTCCAGAGCCAGGGCGGAACCGATGCCGATGTGCGGAGTTTCCCGGCAACCCACCCCGCAAAGGAGTCCTGCGATGACCGCCACCAGGAAAAAATGGTCGGCCGAGGTGACCGAGCACAGCAACGCAATGGATCTTGAGGATCACGTCTTCGAATCTGACGACGCCAGGAAGATCGCCGCCTCGCTGAAACGATCCGCCGAACACAGCCACAGGCGCAAGGCCGGGCCTTTCCAATCCGCCATGTCGATGCTGAATTTTTACATCAACCGCGCCGGCAAGAACTTGCCTGCCGCGCGCAAAAAAGTGCTTGAGGACGCCAAGGGCGAGCTGCGCAGCGCCTTCGGACGTGACAAGGATGATTAGCGGCCGGTCCAGCCCTACCGGGCGCGGATGACGCCGTCTGTGTTGGCGAGCAGTTTGCGCACAGCATTGCGCGCCGCGTCGGGGCGCTGCAGGCGGATGTTCTTCTCGATCGCCTCGTGCAGCTTCTGCGCGTGGTTGAGATCGTCGATCTCCCGTGTCGTATAGGCAAAGAGATGATCGAAGGCGGATTCGATCAGCACGCCGAGCGGCACCAGCAGGTCGTTGCCCGAAGCCCGCAGGATGGCGAGATGGAAGCGCGTGTCGGCGCGGGTCCGCTCCTGCAGGCTCGTCGCCGCGCCCATCTCACGGCAGGCCAGGCTGATCTCGGCCATCTGCTCGTCGGTTCTTCGCATCGCGGCGAACGCGGTCGCTTCCGGCTCGATGATATGGCGGAATTCCTGCACCGTTTTGAGGAACACTTCGCGGTCCGGCGACGTCGCGTACCAGGCCAGCACATCGCGATCGAGCAGGTTCCAGCGTTCCTTCGGCTCGACCCAGCTGCCGATCTTGGGACGTGAGGCCAAAAGGCTCTTGGCCATCAGCATCTTGATCGCTTCGCGCACCGCCGAGCGGCTGACGCTGAACGTCTCCGACCATTTCGCTTCATTGGGCAGGATGGTGCCAGGCGGATAATCGCCGCGCACGATCCTGAGGCCGATTTCACTGGCCAGCGAGGCGTGGACGCTGGAGCCGGGAATACGCGCGGCGTCCGCCCGGCGAACGCCGCCCGGACGGTCCCCGGAGGCCGCTTTCCCCAACGATTTTTCCTTGTTCGGCTTCGCGTCCCGCATGGGGTCCAGAAAGTCTGTATTAAGCAGGCTGTCAAGCGCGGCAAGCGGCTTGCATCGCAAAGCTGCCCGCTGTGCACAGATCAGCCCCGATCCGCCGCTTGATTGGCATGTCGATATTCAGGTCAGGCCGAGCCGAGAATGACGGATTTCGAGAACCGGAGCGCATCGTACTTTTGGGTACGTGAGCACCGGCCTATGCCGACCGTAGCCTTGACTGCCACGACCACTCATAAGTGCTTCGGCCGGCGAAGGCGGAAGCGCAGAAAGCCGTCATTCGCAGGCCGGCATCACCTGAGTGTCGACATGCCTAGGCCTGCTTGACGTATTTGCGCCAGCTATGCTCCGGGCGGAAGCCCAGCACGTCACGCGCCTTGCGGTTGGAGAGCAGCGTCTCGTATTCGCCGAGTTCGGCCTTGACCGGCACGCCGGGGTAGAACCGCTTCAAGAGTTCGGCTGTCGGCAGGTCGGACGAGGTGTCGTCATTGGCCGCGTTGAACACCTGATAGCCGAGCCCGTCCTTCTCTATGGCGCGCAGCGTGATCTGGCCAAGGTCGCGCGCGTCGACATAGCTCCAGGCGATGCGCTTGCGGAAACCCGGATCGGCGAACCATTTCGGAAACAGCGAATATTCGTGCGGCTCGATGACGTTGCCGATGCGCAGGGAATAAATGTCGGTGCCGTTGCGCTGCGCGAAGGCCCGCGCCGTCTTCTCGTTGACGACCTTGGACAAGGCATAGCTGTCCATCGGATCGACGTCATACTCCTCGTCGAGCGGGAAATATTTTGGATCGCGCGGCTCGTTGGCGAAGACCAGTCCATAGGTGGTCTCGCTGGAGGCGATGATTACCTTTCGAATACCGAGCTTAACCGCCGCCTCGATGACATTGTAGGTGCCGAGCGCATTGATGCGGAACACCTCGTTGTCGGTGGTGATCATGATGCGCGGGATGGCAGCGAAATGCACCACCGCATCGACCGGCTGCGGACGCAGCGAGGGGTCGAATTCATGCAGGCCCATATAGCTCGACAGTGCGTTGAACACCTGCCCGCTGTCGGTGATGTCGGTGATCAGCGTGCGCACCTTGGGGTTGTCGAGCGGCCTGGTGTCGATGTTGAGCACCTGGCAGCCTTGCTCGACCAGATACTGGACGACATGGCGTCCGGCCTTGCCGCTGCCGCCGGTGAACATGATCCGCTTCGTCATTTTGCTCTCCACATCCTCAGGAATTTATGTGTATTGTCAGACAATATCGCCATCCGCAACCACCCTCGCCTGCAAAACGGCAGCGCCTGACATCAATCATTGCAACAGGACTTGAAGACATGAACACGACTGCCGCGAGCGAAAAGATCGGCTTCATCGGGCTTGGCCTGATGGGCCACGGGATCGCCAAGAACATCGTCGACAAGGGCTACAGCCTGACCTTTCTCGGCCGCAAGAACCGCAAGCCGGCGGAAGACCTGCTTGGCCGCGGCGCCACCGGAGCATCGACCTCGCGCGATGTGGCGGCGGCATCGACAATCGTCTTCATCTGCGTCACCGGTTCGCGCGAGGTCGAAGCCATCATTCGCGGCCCGGGCGGCCTCAAGGAGGGTTTGAAGAAAGGTTCCGTCGTCGTCGACTGCTCGACCTCCGACCCCGTCTCGACCATTGCGCTTGCCGCTGAACTCAAGGCGCTCGGCATCGATTTTGTCGACGCACCGCTCAGCCGCACGCCGAAGGAAGCCTGGGAAGGCACACTCGACGCCATGGTCGGCGCGCCGGACACCCTCTTTGCCAGGGTGAAACCGGTAATCGAAACCTGGGCCGGCCGCATCGTCCATATCGGCGACACCGGCGATGGCCATCGCATGAAGCTGCTCAACAATTTCATCTCGCTCGGCTACGCCGCGATCTATTCCGAGGCACTGGCACTGGCTGAGAAGGTCGGCATCTCTCCGCCGCGCTTCGACAGCGTCATCCGCAATGGCCGCATGGATTGCGGCTTCTACCAGACCTTCATGCGCTGGACGCTGGAAGGTGACCGCGACGCGCACAAATTCACCATCGCCAACGCCTTCAAGGACCTGACCTATCTGGAATCGATGGCGGGTGCGGCCGGCATTGCCAACCCGCTCGGCAACGCCACCAAGAACGCCTTTGCCGGTGCCCACGCAACCGGCCCGGCCGAGCAATTCGTACCGATGCTGGCAACGCATATCGGGAAGGTGAACGGCGTCGACCTGATGCCGATGAAGGATGGCAAGAAGCAGACCATTTAACCGATTGCCCAACGCAGGCGTCGATCACCGCCTCCAGCGCCCGATCCCTTCATCGGTATCCGCAAGCAGCTTGTGCACGGCGTTGCGCGCGGCGGCCGGGCGCTGCAGGCGGATGTTCTTTTCGATCGCCTCATGCAGCTTCTGCGCCTGGCGCTGATCGGCGACCTGCTGTGTCGTGAATGCGAAGAGATGGTCGAGCGCCGACTCGATCAGCACGCCGAGCGGCACCAGAAGGTCGTTGCCGGAGGCGCGCAGGATGGCCAGATGAAAGCGCGTATCGGCGCGGATACGCTCCTGCAGGCTCAAGGCTTCGCCCATCTCGCGGCAGGCCTGGCTGATTTCCGCCATTTGCTCGTCACTGCGCCGTATGGCTGCAAAGGCCGATGCTTCCGGCTCGATGATATGACGAAACTCCTGCACGGTTCGCAGGAACGCCTCGCGGTCGGGCGCCGTCGCGTACCAGGCCAGCACGTCGCGGTCGAGCAGGTTCCAGCGCTCCTTCGGCTCGACCCAGCTGCCGATCTTGGGGCGTGAAGCCAACAGGCTTTTCGCCATCAGCATCTTGATGGCTTCGCGCACCGCCGAACGGCTGACATTGAAGATCTCGGCCCATCTGGACTCGTTGGGCAGGATGGTGCCGGGCGGATAGTCGCCACGCACGATCCGCAGGCCGATCTCGCCGGCCAGCGAGACATGGACGCTCGCTCCGGCAAAATGCGCGGCACCGGCCTTGCGCATGACAGCCGGGCCGTGGCTGGCTTGTGCCTTGGCCCGGTCGGTTCGCTTGCTTGACTTCTCGTCCGGCATCCACGTTCCAATGCGTCGACCGTCTGTTGTCCGGACTGGTCCGAACCGCACGGGCGCCGATCTCGTTGCCGAAAAATCCAGATCACGGGCGCAGCAAAGCCGGAGCCGGTTGCCCCAACCATTGCGTCCGTTCGGGAATTATCGCTTCCGTCCAGGAATGACGGGGCGCCCGCAGCCGGGCGCCCCGAAATCGAGAACCTACTTCTGGATGCAGGTGTCGACCGTATCCTTGGTGCACTCGTCGAGGCCGGTGAACACCGGATCGGCGACCGCCTTGCCTTCGATCAGGTCGATCATCACCGACGGTGCCTTGTAGCCCATTTCGAACGGCCGCTGGCCGACCAGAGCCGTTACAAGGCCGTCACGAGCGATCGCAATCTCGTCGCCGATCGTGTCGGCGGCACCGATGACGAAGTCGTTGCTGGCGATCCGGTCCTTGAGCGGTCCGAACAGATCGCGATAGGGCTGCGGCGCGCCGAACAGCGGCCAACCGCCCATGATGCCGAAGGCGTCCAGCTTGGGGTTGGCGGCGAGGATGTCGGTCATCGCCTGCACGCCCTTGGCGCCATCGTCGTTGGTGAACACCGGGCAGCCGGCGACTTCGGTCCAGCCACCTTCACCGGCAAGTGCGGCGAGGCCCTCCTTGCCCGACAGTGCGTCACGCATGCCTTGCGCGCGGCGCAGGATGTTGTCGGCTGCCGGGTTGCCTTCGATGGTGCAGATCGTGCCACCATTCGGCTTGCCCTTCTTGATGTACTCGCCGATCTTCTTGCCCATCAGGTAATTGTCGGTACCGAGATAGGTCTTGCGAAGACCTGCGTCTTCCTTGCTGAGATCGGCATCGACCGTCATGATCGGGATCGACGGATTGGCACTCTTGATCGTCTGCGCGATCAGCGGCGCGTTGGACGGCGAGATCGCCATCGCCACCGTGTCGGCCTTGCTCAGCATGTCCTGGACGATCTGCGCCTCGCCGGCCTCGTCCGAAGTCGACGCCGGACCGGTGTAGAAGCATTCATATTCCGAGCTGGCGTTTTCCTTGTTCCATTTCTCGCAGCCCTGGTGGATGGCCTCGAAGAACGGATTGTCGAGACCTTTCACGACAATGACGAGCTGTTTCTTGGCCAAAGCCGGCCCGGCACCCAACGCCATGGCGGCGACGGCGGCGAGCAAAAGTGTTTTCCTCATGTCAGTCCTCCCTTGAAACAAACGGACACGGCGTGCCCGCCATACAGATCGACCGGATGCGTGATGACCGAGGGTCGTTTCGCGAGCGCTCGTGTCGCCAGGACAGATCGATAAGCATTTCCAGATTCGGCTTCAGATCAGCTCACACACAGGTGCCGCCGGATCCTGGACCGTCAAACCTCCGCCAATTCCGGCCGGCGAACCGCCAGCGAGGATCGGCATAATCTCCTCCGACGCTTAGCTAATATCGGCTTGGCGCCAACGTCAATGCTATTTGTCCTACAAAACGGATTTTTAAAATAGTCCTGGCCCAATTCGTCCGACAATTGATTGACGTGCGCCGGCTTTTGCGTAAAAGAACGCTAACGCCGTCTTCGGGAGGAGCCGGGGAGAGCGAGGCCAAAGCAGCGTCGGCATCCACGCCGGTAACAGCTGCAGGTCGCAAAAGCACGGGGAGGCAAAGGCTGGTGGCGGTTCTCGAACTCACCAACATCTCAAGGCATTTCGGCGCTATCCAGGCCGTCAACGACGTTTCGCTGTCGATCGAGCCCGGACAGGTGGTCGGCCTGATGGGCGACAACGGCGCCGGCAAGTCGACGCTGGTCAAGATGATCGCCGGCAATTTCCGCCCGAGCCATGGCACCATGCACATGGACGGCAAGGAATTGATCCTGCACAAGCCGGCGGAAGCCCGCCAGCACGGCATCGAGATCGTCCACCAGGACCTTGCGCTCTGCAACAATCTGACTGCCGCCGCCAATGTCTATCTCGGCCGTGAGTTGCGGCGCGGCGTCGGGCCGTTCCGGATCCTCGACTATGCCTCGATGTACAAGCGTGCCGGCCAGCTCTTCGCCGAATTGAAGTCCGAGACCCGTCCGCGCGACCTCGTCAAGCAGATGTCGGGCGGCCAGCGCCAGGCGGTGGCGATTGCCCGCACCATGCTGTCGCAGGCCAAGATCGTGCTGATGGACGAACCGACGGCGGCGATCTCGGTGCGCCAGGTCGCCGAAGTGCTGAACCTTATCCGCCATTTGCGCGATCAGGGCATCGCCGTCGTTCTGATCAGCCACCGCATGCCTGACGTGTTCACCGTCGCCGACCGCGTCATCGTCATGCGGCGCGGGCGCAAGGTCGCCGACAAGACGATTGCGTCGAGCTCGCCCGAGGAAGTCACCGGGCTGATCACCGGCGCTATCGAACAGGTTTGATTTCAAGCGAATTCCACCACGCACAGCAGATGAAGGTCGACGATGGCACTGACAATTGACCAGCCGATCGAGCATAAGCAGCAATCCTTGGCCGCGAGACTGTTTGCCAGCCAGACTTTCTGGGTGGTGATCGCGGTCATCCTTGCCTGCGTGTTCCTGTCGTTTGCCACCGACGCTTTCGCCACCTCGAAGAACCTCTACAACATCACCCGCAACATCACCTTCGTCGCCATCATCGCGCTCGGCATGACCTTCGTCATCATCACCGGCGGCATCGACCTGTCGGTCGGCTCGGTGCTGTGCCTGTCGTCGATGGTGCTGGCCGTCACCATGCATGCCGGCTACTCGATCGAGGTCGGCATCCTGGCCTCGATTGCCACCGCGCTCGCCATTGGCGCCTTCAACGGCGTGCTGATCGCCTATCTCGGCTTTCCACCCTTCGTGGTGACGCTCGGCATGCTGTCGATCGCCCGAAGCCTCGCCATGGTCGCCTCCAACAACACGGTGGTCTTCCAGTTCGGGCCGGACCATGCCAAGCTTCTGTCATTGGGCGGCGGCGCCTGGGTGTTCGGCATCGCCAACCCGGTGCTTTACATGATCCTTCTGGCGCTGATCACCGGCTTCATCCTGCGCTGGACCAAGTTCGGCCGCCATATCTTCGCCATCGGCGGCAATGAGCACGCGGCAACGCTGACCGGCGTTCCGGTGCGCCAGATCAAGGTTGCCGTCTACATGATCTCGGCGCTGTCGGCGGGCATTGCGGGCATCATCCAGACCGGCTGGCTGGGTGCCGTCACCACCAATCTCGGCACCGGCATGGAGCTGCAGGTAATCGCCGCCACCGTCATCGGCGGCGCCAATCTGGCCGGCGGCGTCGGCACCGCCTTCGGCGCCATCGTCGGCGCGGCCCTGATCGAGGTGATCCGCAACAGTCTCGGCCTGCTCGGCATCAATGCCTTCTGGCAAGGCGTCTTCATCGGCGGCGCCATCCTGCTGGCGGTGCTGTTCGACCGCATCCGCAATTTCCGCCGCAGCGACTAGAACCATGATCCCGAAAAGTGGAAACCGGTTTTCTCGGACAAACGGAACCGTTTGTCCGGAGATCATGGTCAAACAAAAGACGGTTTGATGGCCAACTCCCTGTTCAGCCTCGAGGGTCGGCTGGCGCTGGTGACCGGCTCCGGCCAGGGCATCGGCTTCGCGCTGGCTCGGGGCCTGGCCGAACATGGGGCAAGCGTGGTGCTGAACGGCCGCGACGCCGCCAGGATCGACAGCGCCGTCGAAAAGCTGCGCAACGCCGGCTTCAAGGCGCACGCCTCGGTATTCGACGTCACCGACTTTCAGGCGGTCAACGAGGACATTGCCCGCATCGAGGCCGAGATCGGCGCCATCGACATCCTCATCAACAATGCCGGCATACAATTCCGCGCCCCGCTCGAGGACTTTCCCGAGGAGCAATGGGAGCGCCTGTTCAAGACCAATGTGTCGGGCGCCTTCCATGCAGCCAAGGCGGTCGCCCGCCACATGATCCCGCGCCGCAAGGGCAAGATCATCAACGTCGGTTCGGTGCAGAGCGAACTGGCAAGGCCGAACATCGCGCCCTACACCGCCACCAAGGGCGCGATCCGCAACCTGACAAGGGGCATGTGCGCCGATTGGGCCAAACACGGCCTGCAGATCAATGCGATCGCGCCCGGCTATTTCCGCACCGAGATGAACCAGGCGCTGGTCGACAATCCCGAATTTTCCGCCTGGCTGGAAAAGCGCACGCCGGCCGGGCGCTGGGGCAATGTCGACGAGTTGATCGGCGCCGCCGTGTTTCTGGCGTCAGATGCCTCGTCCTTCGTCAACGGCCATACGCTGTATGTCGATGGCGGCATGACGGCTTCGGTTTGAGGTTGGCAATTCTCCCGACCGCCATTCGTTCCAGTGCGTATCGCTCAGTCTGAAAATCCGGCCTCACTGGCCGTCATTCGCCCTCGCCGCCCCCGCGCGTCTTGACGCGGCCCCGAACTCGGCCGCACAATCCCCACTGCAGGCGAAGGGAGGCCAGTCGCCTGCGGGAGGATATACCCATGACGGAAGCGATCAGGCTCTACTGGGGCCGGTTCGGACATGTTTCTATCCTGAATGTCGCAAGCGACTTCGTCACCCATGCCCATGTCGAGGCCCATCTCATCATCTGGCTGGAAGGTACGGCCGGCGAAATGACCATCGGCCGCGAGACCGTCCGGCTTGGACCTGGAACGGCCGCCGGCATCAACTCCTTCCAGCCGCACAGCCATGTTCTGTCGCAAAACGGGACGCCCGGTCTGTTTCTCGCCTTCTACATCGATCCCGACTGGGCGCGGCGCCGCCGCGACCTGCCTTCGTCGGCGCCGCGCCCAGTCGGGATCGATGTAGAA
>NZ_RZQE01000470.1:0-4579 GCF_004022955.1 Mesorhizobium sp. M7A.F.Ca.US.002.01.1.1
CCTATGCCGCCGACGTCGCGGAACTCGCAGCCCATCTGGACCTCAAGAACGCCATCCATGTCGGCCATTCGACCGGCGGCGGCGAAGTGGCGCGTTATGTCGCCAAGTATGGCGCCGGCGGCCGTGTCGCCAAGGCGGTGCTGATCGGCGCGGTGCCGCCAATCATGCTCAAGACTGCCGCCAATCCCGGCGGCCTGCCGATCGAAGTGTTCGACGGCTTCCGCTCCGCGCAGGCAGCCAATCGCGCCCAGTTCTTCCGCGACGTTCCATCAGGTCCGTTCTACGGCTTCAACCGCCCGGGCGCAGAGGTATCGCAGGGCGTCATCGACAATTGGTGGCGCCAGGGCATGATGGGCGGCACCAAGGCGCATTATGATTGCATCAAGGCCTTTTCGGAAACCGACTTCACCGAGGATCTGAAGGCGATCGACGTGCCTGTGCTGGTCATGCACGGCGACGACGACCAGATCGTTCCCATCGCGGACTCGGCGCTGCTGACGATCAAGCTGCTCAAGAAGGGCGAGCTCAAGGTCTACAAGGGCTTCCCGCACGGCATGGCCACGACCCATGCAGACATCGTCAATGCCGACCTGCTGGCCTTCTTCAAAGCATAGGCCGTTGGAACGAAAAAAGCACCCGCCGTCCGGCGGGTGCTTTTCCTTGCGTGGGTTTCAGGCCTGATCTAGGCGGCCGCCTGCGCCTTGCGCGCTTCCTTCATGTTGGGCAGGAACACGGTCAGCAATCCAAGGAACGGCAAATAGGAGCAGATCTGGAAGACGAAATCGATGCCCTTCATGTCGGCGACGACGCCGAGCACGGCCGCCGCGATGCCGCCCATGCCGAAGGCGAAGCCGAAGAAGATGCCGGCGATCATGCCGACGCGACCCGGCACGAGCTCCTGCGCAAAGACGACAATGTTGGAGAACGCCGAGGAGAGGATCAGGCCGATCAGCACCGTCAGCACCATCGTCCATTCCAGATTGGCGTAGGGCAGGGCGAGCGTGAAGGGCAGCACGCCGACGATGGAGAACCAGATCATCGCCTTTTGCCCGTAGCGGTCGCCGAACGGGCCGCCGAGCAGGATGCCCAGCGCCGAGGCACCGAGGAACAGGAACAGCATGACCTGGCTCATCTGCACAGAAACGCCGAACTTATGCATGGAATAGAAGGTGTAGTAGCTGGCGAGGCTGGCGATGTAGGCATTCTTGCTCAGCACCAGCAGTGTCAGCACGATCAATGCATTCATCACCTTGCGGCGCGGGAAGGGCGAAACGAAGCTCGCCGCCTTGCGGGTGCCCTGCGCGGCACGCAGCCGGCTGTACCAGCCGCCGACCTGCCACAAAACGATGATGCCGATCAGCGAGCCGACGGCGAACCAGGAAATGCTGGTCTGGCCGAACGGCACGACGATGAAGGCCGCCAGCAGCGGCCCCATGGACTGGCCGAAATTGCCGCCCACCTGGAACAGCGACTGCGCCAGGCCGAAGCGGCCGCCGGAAGCGAAGCGGGCGATGCGCGAGGATTCCGGGTGGAAGATCGCCGAGCCGATGCCGATCAGCGAGGCGCCGATCAGCAGCAGCGAATAATGCCCGGCATAGGCGAGCACGATCAGGCCGATCAGCGACGACGCCATGCCGTAGGGCAGCGAATAGGGCATCGGCCGCTTGTCGGTGATCATGCCGATCAGCGGCTGCAGCAAGGATGCGGTCACCTGGAAAGTGAAGGTCAACAAGCCGATCTGCCAGAAATCGAGGCCATAATTCTCTTTCAGGAGCGGGTAAATGGCCGATAGCAGCGACTGCATGATGTCGTTGATGCAGTGGCAGAAGCTCACCGCCAGGATGACCGTGAAGGCCGTCGCCTGGGCTGAGGCGTGACTGGCGCTCGCCGGTGGGGCGACGCTGGCTGCTGTCGTATCGGTCAAGGTAGGCTCCGTGGTCTTTTTGGCGGGCACGCCCGCAGGCAACTGGCGGACGCTCCTTGCGGCCACCCTAGGGACGGTGCCTTATAAGCCGCTTGCGAGACGACTTCTTTCGTGGTTTGGTCCAATAGTTTCGCAACTGGGCCATAACTAGATGCCGCACGGCAAAGAAGTCTTTCACGCTGGCAATGCCAATCTCGGCCAGTTGCACGAGAGCCGCTGGCAGTGGCTTGAGCAAGTGGCCGGGCCGGCGGTGGCATTGCCGACCGAATATCCTGACGGCTACCGCGTGCCACAGCACCGCCACAGCCGCAGCCAGCTCTTGCATGCGCTTGTCGGTGTGGTGCTGGTGACGACACGCTACGGGCGCTGGATGGTGCCGCCCGACCACGCGATGTGGATTCCAGCCGGCACCGAGCATTCCGTCGAGATGCTGGGCGACGTCTCGATGCGTTCGGTTTATGTCATGCCACAGGCGATCCCGGGGCTGCCCGAAGGCTTGCGCGTTGTGGGCGTCACCGACCTGATGCACAGCCTGATCGTGGAATCGGAGAAGCTCCCGCAAGGCGGCGTTCTGGAAGGACGCGGTGGGCTGATCATGAACCTTTTGCTGCACGAAATCCCGACCTTGCCGGAACGGCCTCTCGGGCTGCCATTTCCGTCCGATCCAAGATTGTCGGCGCTGTGCCGACGCTTCGTCGCAGCACCGTCGCCGCATGCGACCATCGACGAGTGGGCCGATGCAGCCGGCATGAGCCGCCGTTCCTTCACGCGCGCCTTCCAGCGCCAGACCGGCCTGTCGCTGTCGACATGGCGCCAGCAGGCCTGCCTGTTCGCGGCGCTGCCCAGGCTGGCGGACGGCGAGCCGATCACCAGGGTGGCGCTTGATCTCGGCTATGACAGCGTGCCGGCCTTCATCACCATGTTCAAGCGCATGCTGGGGACCTCGCCGCGCGGCTATATGCGCGGCGCACGCGAGAACGTCGAGGTCGCTCGTCGCCTGATCGGCCCGGTTCGGTTGGAAAGCTCCGCGCCTTAAGGGCAGGCGGGTTTAGTCGAACAGGCTCGACACCGATTCCTCAGTCGCCGTGCGCGAGATGGCTTCGCCCATCAGGTCGGCGATCGAGATGACGCGGATGTTGGGCGCGTCGAGCACGCCCTGGGTCGGCTGGATGGAATCGGTGATCACCAGTTCCTGCAGCTTCGAGCCGCTGATGCGGGCAACGGCACCGCCCGACAGCACGCCGTGGGTGATATAGGCGGTGACGCTGGTGGCGCCGTTGGCCAGCAGTGCATCGGCGGCATTGCACAGCGTGCCGCCGGAATCGACGATGTCGTCGATCAGCAGGCAATCCTTGCCGGCGACCGCGCCGATGATGTTCATCACTTCCGATTCGCCCGGCCGTTCGCGGCGCTTGTCGACGATGGCCAGTTGCGCATCGAAGCGCTTGGCCAGCGCACGAGCGCGGACCACGCCGCCAATGTCGGGCGAAACCACCACGACGTTGCCGAGTTGCTTGTATTTGGCCTTCACGTCGCGGGCCATGACCGGCACGGAAAACAGATTGTCGGTCGGGATGTCGAAGAAGCCCTGGATCTGGCCGGCATGCAGGTCGAGCGTCAGAACGCGGTCGACGCCGGCGCGGGTGATCATGTTGGCAACCAGCTTGGCCGAGATCGGCGTGCGGCCGGAGGCGCGGCGGTCCTGCCTGGCGTAGCCGAAATAAGGGATGACCGCCGTGATGCGCTTGGCCGAGGAGCGCATGAAGGCATCGATCATGATGAGCAATTCCATCAAATGATCGTTGGTCGGAAACGAGGTCGACTGCAGGATGAAGACATCCTCGCCGCGCACGTTTTCCTGGATTTCGACGAAGATTTCCTGGTCGGCGAAGCGCCTGACCGTGGCTTTGCCCAGCGGGACGTTGAGGTACCGGGCGACTGCTTCGGCCAGCACCCTGTTGGAATTGCCCGCGAAGAGTTTCATGCACGGTTCCTGGTGGAGGATGATGAGGCCTGACGGACTCGCTTGCGCCCTTTAACCGGGCTTTTAGCGGCCCGCGCTGGTATTGCAAGCGCCGAGATCGGGAATCCGCCGGCTAAACTCAAGAAAGCTCCGCGCCATCGCCGGACTGCAACAGGGAGCAGGGGACTTGTGCTGGTTCTTCTTCTCATTGGGCATCGGATTTTCCCAAAACCGTCTCCACTTTGGGGTCCGATGCCTCTAGCCCGCCTTGCCGCCGAGCCAGGCGGCGAACTGGTCGATGGTCTGGTCGGCGATCGCCTGCATGGTGGCCGGCGAGATCCCCTTCCAGCTGTCGCCGCCCGCGCTGGCGCCGGAATTGACCGACGGAGCCTTCTGCTGGCCATTGATGCGGTGCAGCCGGTTGCCAGCGGGGTCATAGACGTCCCAGACATAGATGACGGTGGTGTCGGCGCCTTCGGACATCGTCGAGAAATAGCCCTTCAGCACATGTGTCACGGTCTGGTCGGCGCTGCCGGCGAGAGTGATGCCGCGCTGCCTGGCACGGGTCTGCAACTCCGCCGTCAGAGGTGTCGCAGCTTCCACCGAAGCGCCTACGATCGGCGCGATCTGCAAGCGGGTCTTCGACAGGATGGCAGCGCTTTGGGCTGATGTGACCGGTGCGGCGGCGGTTG
>NZ_RZQE01000471.1:0-4572 GCF_004022955.1 Mesorhizobium sp. M7A.F.Ca.US.002.01.1.1
GGATAAGGGGTGCCGATGCCGCCGGCACTGGTCAGGATTTGCCCGACCAGTTTCGCCATTCCATTGGCGATCTCATAAGGCGTCCGGCGGAAATAGGACTTGGTGTCGTTGGTTCCGAGCATGACGATGACCAGGTCCAGCGGCAGATGGCTGGCGATGGCCGAGGGCAGGTAATTGGCGCCGTTCAGGCGCGGATCGTTGGGGTCGTCGAGACAGGTCGTGCGCGCGCTCAGGCCTTCCTCGATGATGTGGTAGCCCCCTCCCAGCGCCGCCGCCATCACACCGGTCCAGCGCTGGTCATAGGGGTAGCGGTAGGTCGGCGACCCCTCCTTGACCGGAACCCAGCCCCAGGTCAGCGAGTCGCCGTAGCACATGATGTTTTTTGGCGGTGACATCCATGTTCTCCATCTGTTTGCAATTGTCTGAACGCGTGGATTTGTCAGTCCCGGCGAACGCCGGTCGGCTTGCTTTTCGCCGTCTCAGGTCAGGGGTTTCGCACCCGCACTCCGTAGAAGATCGCGGCACCCAGGATGATGACGCCCTGCGCGATAAGCTTGCCGGGCTCGTCGATGCCGAGCACCGTCATCACCACGAACAGCAGAGCAAAGCACAACGCCCCGAAGAAAGGTCCCCAGACGCCACCGTCGCCGCGACCGAAGACGACGCCGCCGAGGATCGTTGCCGCGACCGCCAGGATCGGCAGGTCGAGGCCGACACGGACGCTGCCGACGGCGATCGAACCGGTCTGCACCAGGGCCGCGATCGCCGCGATCAGGCCGGCGAGCGTGTGCGCAAGGATCACCGTGCGCTGGACCGGCACGCCGGAAAAATGCGCGGCTTCGGCATTCTCCCCGACCGAGGCGACGTAGCGGCCAAAGACGGTCCGCGACAGCAGCAGCCACACCAAAGCGGTCAGCAGGACCCAGAACAGCACCGGCGTCGGAACCGACAGGAATTTCGTGTTGTAGAGGTCGTTGAACAGCTTCGGCACATCGCCGGGCGGATTGCCGCTCGACAGGAACTGCACCAGCCCGACCAGGATGATGCTGACCGCCAGCGTGACGATGACCGCCGACACCCGCCGGCTCCCTATCATGAAGCCGTTGAACAGGCCGATGACGAGGCCGGTACCGAGCGCCAGCACGACGAAGAAAGGCATCGACGCGCCGGGGAAAGTGCCTGACGAAATGAAATAGTTGATGAGCAGGATGATGCCGCCGCCGGAAAGGTCGATCGACTTCACCCGCATGACGACGAGCTGCCCCAGAACCAGGATGCCGAGCGGGACGATCTGCCTGACGAAGATACCCATGATGTTGAGGTTGAGCATGTTCGGTCGTGCGATCCACAGCGTGGCCAGCAGCACGAGGAAGACAAAATAGGACGGCGGTATGCGCAGCAGGCGCCGGGCGATCGGATTTGCGAGAACGGCAGCCATCTTTTAGAGCCCCATCTTCTTGCGGGATTGCAGCCCGACCACCGCCAGCAGGATGCCGCCCTTGATCGCGGTCTGGACGAACGGCGAGACGTTGGCGAGGTTCATGCCATTGGCCAGCAGCGCCATGACCAGCGCGCCGATCACGGTGCCGTGCAGGCTGCCTATGCCACCGGAAAGCTGGGTGCCTCCAAGCGCCACGGCGGTGACGGTATCGAGTTCGAAAAGCAGCCCGACATTCGGATCGCCCGACACGATGCGCCCGGCCAGGAAGACACCGGCAACGGCTGCGAAACAGGAACAGATCACATAGGCGAGGATGATGTTGCGGCGGTCGGAGACGCCGAAATTGCGGGCAGCACTCTCGGCGCCGGACGCGATGCCGCCGCCGATCGCAAACAGATGCAGCCCATACCGGGATCCGTAGAGCAGTTTCCACGCTGCCAGGATCACGACGATGCCCCAGAAAACCGGATAGGGAATGCCGAGGAAACTGCCCGAGACGGCATCGATGACGATCTCCGGCACCGTGCCGCCGGAGACGGGCCGCAGGATGCGCGTGATGCCGAGCACGATGTACTGCGTCGACAGCGTCGCGATGATCGGATGGACGTTGAAACGGGTGATCGCCAGACCGTTGATCAGCCCGATGACTGCCGCCAGCACGAGGACCGCCGGGATCAACACAATCGCTGGCTGGTCGAGCGCCAGCACCGCGGTGGTGAAGCTGATGACCGAGCCGACCGACAGGTCGAGCCCGCCGATGAGCACGACGACGAGCTGTCCGATCGCCGCGATGATCAGCGGCATCGCCTGGGCAACCAGGTTGAAGAGGTTTTCGGCCGTGGCGAACTGCGTCGTCTCGACAGTCAGCCACAGCGAAATGAGCAACGCGACCAGCAGCGGCAGGCCCCACAGGCCCTGCCGCGTGTTCCGGCCATTCAGGATGTTGAAAACCGAACGAACCATGGCAGGCCCCTAATGCTGGCGCGTGGAGCCGCCCATGAGGGCCGCGTCGAGAATCTTGTGTTCGCTCGCCTGCGCTGCCGGCATTTCGGCCACGATCGTGTCGTGATGGACGACGTAGATGCGGTCGCAGAGCCCGATCAGCTCGATCGTCTCGCGCGAGAGCACCAGCACCGCGCCGCCCTTCGCGGTGAAGTCCCGCAGAAGATGGTAGATCTCGGACTTGGCGCCGATGTCGACACCGCGCGTCGGCTCTTCGACCAGCAGAAGATCGAGATCGGCGGCAAGGTAGCGGCCGAGCAGAACCTTTTGCTGGTTGCCGCCCGACAGCGAACCGACCGCAGCCGACAGGCCCGCCGCCTTTATGTTCATGACCTCCATCATGCGGGCGATGACGTTTCGATATGGCCGCGCCGGCGCAAGTTCAGGGCGCCTCGAATGCAATCCGATGGCGATGTTGTGGGCGATCGGCAAAGCGAGGAAGAGCCCCTCTTCCTTGCGGTCCTCGGGAACGAAGCCGACCTTCAGCTGCTGCAAATACCGAACGCCCGCCGACGCCGGGAGCGGCATCTTCAGCGCCTTGCCGTTGATAGAAATCGTCCCGGCGAAGGGATGGTAGCGGCCAATCAGCGATCGCAGGAAGCGCTGCTGGCCCTGCCCTTCCAGCCCGGCCAGGGCGACGATCTCGCCCTTGTGCAAAGTCAGCGACAGCGGCTGCGATGTCTCGGTGATCTTGAGGTTTTCGACGCGCAGGATCTCATCGCCTACATCGCCCGTACGATCGGGAAAAAGGTCCTGGAGTTCGCGTCCGACCATCATGGCGATGAGTTCGTCGGTGGTGATCTCGGACACCGTCCTGGTGCCGACCAGTGCGCCATCCTTCAGCACCGTCACCGTGTCGCACAACTCGAAGATCTCCTCCATGCGATGCGAGATGTAGACGATGGCTTTTCCCTTGTCGCGCAGCCGGCGGATGTTGCGGTTGAGCACATCGACATCGGCCGCGTTGAGAGCCGCCGTCGGCTCATCGAGGATGAGCACGCTGGCGTCGGCCTGGATGCAATGCGCGATCTCGACGAATTGCCGCTCGGCGATCGTCAGGCTGGAAACGAGTTGCGACGGGTCGAGCGTGAGGCCGAGTTCGCCAAGCGCCCTGGCGGTCTGCCTTTTCATCGCGGGATAGTCGATCGAGCCGAACCGGGTCGTCGGCTCCCGGCCGAGGAACATGTTCTCGGCGATCGACAGATTGGGCAGCAGCGAATGCTCCTGGAAAACGGTCGAAATGCCGGCATCGAGCGCGGCGCGCGGCGACTTCAGATCGAGCTTCTCACCGCTCATGAAGATCTCGCCGGAATCGGGCTGATGCACGCCCGCCAGAATCTTCATCAACGTCGATTTGCCGGCACCGTTCTCGCCCATCAGGGCGTGGATGCTGCCCGCCTTGAGGTCGAGGGAAACGGAGTGGAGCGCCTTGCTCCCTCCGAATGCCTTCGAAATGTGGGACATCTCGACAAGATTGGTCACGAAACCCTCGAACGAACCGGATTCGACACATGGAACGGCCTGCGGGGAATGTTTGTCCACTCCCCGCCAGCCACGGCGCCGTCACTTCTTGCCGTAATATTCCTTGAGCTTGTCTTCCGGCAGTTCGCTTGGCCACCAGACATTGGCGGTCAGGTCATCGCGATAGTATTTCTTGGCCTTGTCCTGGTCCCATCCGTCGGGATTGTAGACATAGCGCTTGTAGAGCTGCTTGCCTTCCAGAAGGGCAACGGCAGCGCGCACGCCGGCAGCGCCCTGGGCGGGACTGTATTCCGGAGAGATCGACTTGAACCCATCCGTAATCCACTGGCCGAAATAGCCATTGTTGCCCTCGCCCGAAATCGGCGGAATGGGTGTGCCGAACTGCTTGAAGACATCGACGCAGGCGCGCGTCATGTCGGCGCCGGACGACCAGATGCCGTCGACCTGCGGATTGTTCAGATAGAGCGTCTCGCACAGCTTCTTGGCCTTGTCGTACTGCCAGTCGCCATGCTCCTCGGCAATGATCTGCACATGCGTGCCCTTGAGCGATTCCAGGAGGCCGTTATAGCGGTTGGTGTCTTCCGGATGGCCGGCCAGGCCACGCAGGACCCAGATCTTGCCGTTGTCGCCGACGGTCTTCACCAGCC
>NZ_RZQE01000472.1:0-4566 GCF_004022955.1 Mesorhizobium sp. M7A.F.Ca.US.002.01.1.1
CCGTTGCGCTTCCCCGAACCAGCCAAAGACAACAACACTTGTCCTCAGACACCACGACCGCTCAAGAAGCGTTGACCTTCGCAGACCTCGGCCTGTCGCCGAAGGTCCTTTCCGCAGTCACCGACGCCGGCTACACCCAGCCGACGCCGATCCAGGCTGGTGCGATCCCGCACGCCTTGCTCGGCAAGGATATTTTGGGCATCGCCCAGACCGGCACTGGCAAGACGGCTTCCTTCGTGCTGCCGATGCTGACCCGCCTCGAAAACGGCCGGGCCCGCGCCCGTATGCCGCGCACGCTGATCCTGGAACCGACGCGCGAACTCGCCGCGCAGGTCGAAGAGAATTTCATCCGATATGGCAAGAACCACAAGCTCAACATCGCGCTCCTGATCGGCGGTGTCTCATTCGACGAACAGAACAAGAAGCTGGAGCGCGGCGTCGACGTGCTGATCGCGACGCCCGGCCGCCTGCTCGATCACCGCGAGCGCGGCAAGCTGTTGCTCAATGGCGTCGAGATCCTCGTCATCGACGAAGCCGACCGCATGCTCGACATGGGCTTCATTCCCGACATCGAGCGCATCTGCGAGATGATCCCGTTCTCCAGGCAGACGCTGTTCTTCTCGGCGACGATGCCGCCGGAAATCACCAAGCTGACCGAGAAATTCCTGCATGCGCCGGTGCGCGTCGAGGTCTCGAAGGCCGCGTCCGCCGCCACCAACATCACCCAGCGGCTGGTCAAATCAGGCTCCAAGCCGTGGGACAAGCGCGAGACGCTGCGCAACCTGATCAAGGCCGAAGATGCCGAACTGAAGAACGCCATCATCTTCTGCAACCGCAAGATCGAAGTGTCGGAACTGTTCCGCTCGCTGCTGAAGTATGATTTCGACGCCGGTGCGCTGCATGGCGACATGGACCAGCGCGCGCGCATGCAGATGCTGGCCAATTTCCGCGACGGCAAGCTGCGCTACCTCGTCGCTTCCGACGTCGCCGCGCGCGGCTTGGACATCCCCGACGTCAGCCATGTCTTCAACTATGACGTGCCGATCCATGCCGAGGATTATGTCCACCGTATCGGCCGTACCGGCCGCGCCGGACGCTCCGGAAAATCCTTCACCATCGCGACCAAGTCGGACACCAAATACATCGACGCCATCGAGCGGCTGATCGGCAACAAGATCGAATGGCATGACGGCGACTTGTCGACGGTGGTTGCCAGCGAAGGCGGCGAGGACGATGCTCCGCGCCGTGGCAAGGGCGCACCGCGCCGCGCCGGCCGCAAGGACGACGACCGCAGCAGGGAAAAGGGCGGCGAGCGCAAAGCGCGCGAACGCCACGCCAAGCGCAGCAAAGACACGGCACCGGAAACAGTCCGCGAGGACCAGCCGGTGGCCGAGGTCGCAGCGGCAGCCGCCGACGTCGGCGAACGGCGCTCGCGCAAGGAAGCGATCCGTTCGGAAAACACCGAGCGCAAATCGTCCGATCGCAACGAACAGCGCGCACCGGAACGCGGCGATACCCGGCCGCAGCGAGACAACAGCCGCCCTGCCCGCCAACGTCACCAGGAAGACAACGATTCCACCGTTGGCTTCGGCGATGACATGCCGGCCTTCATGCGGATCGTCGCCAAGGTCTGATCCCGACCGCTTCGAAGGCAAGCCAGCCATCCGGCTTGCCTTCTCGATAGAGCTCCAGCCTGGTTCGCCCGTTACATCGGCCCAGGCATCATCTTGGTCGGTTTTTCCAGCATCGGAAACTCGGCCTTCGAGCATTTCACGTTCGGGTTCGTCGGACTGAACATGCCGTTCGGATTGTCTCCGAGCCAGGCATGAAGGTCGTAATGGACGAACTCCTTCGGGATGAGAGGGTAGTGCCCCTCCATCGGCCCCATGAAGGTTTGGCCAAACAGCTTCGGAGGCTCCTTTATGTCCGGCGTCAGAGGCACCAGCCATTCCGCGCCCACCAGCCGCAAACCCTTCTTGGTCGGTTCATAGATCAGCACGTTGGGGTGCATCGGGTCGAGCTTCTGGCCGACACTCGGGACATTGACGAAGTGAATACCCATGGCGCCCTTCGGGTAATCCATCGCGCCCGCTATCTTTTCTCCGCTGTAGTAGACGCAGCCGACCGTCGACAGATAGAGGTCGCGGACGGCAGCGGTGTAATCCTCATATTTGGCGAGCGACTTTTTCAAGGCTTCGATGTCGGCCTTGTTGGCGTCCTCGGCCCGAGCCGAAGCAACGTTCAGCCACGCGCCTACCAAACCTGTTAAAACGAGGACGCCACAGCGCCCAAGGCTGGCTGTTCTTGTCATGCATTCCTCCCAGATTTCTGATCTGGCCGTGCAAGACCGAGGCGGAAAAATGCTGATTGCGCGGCCGGTTACACCGCCTCATCCCCGCTGGACTGCCATGATGCTATTCCTTTCCATGGCCGCCGGAAAGCTATATTTTAGCAATAACTAAATCTATACCGTACCCATCCAGAGCGCCGATGTCAGCTCAAACAAAAACGGCCCCGCATGAGGGCCGTTTCGCATCCGCTTGCCGGACGGATCAGGTGAGCGGCGACAGCTGGATCTCGACGCGGCGGTTCTGGGCCCGACCTTCGGCTGTGGCATTGGATGCGACCGGGCGTGTCTTGCCGAAGCCTGTGACGGCGAAGCGCCGCTGATCCACGCCCTGACCGGACAGATAGTTCGCCACCGCCAAAGCACGACGCTGCGACAAATCGAAATTGTGCTGGTCGCCACCGGTCGAATCGGTGTGGCCGAACACGTCGACCGTGGTCTGCTTGAACTTCTTCAGCACCAGCGCGACGGAGTTCAGGACCTGGTAGAAGCCGGGCTTCACCGCATCCTGATCCGAGTTGAAGGTGATGTCGGACGGCATGTTGAGGATGATCTGGTCGCCGCTGCGGGTGACGCTGACACCGGTGCCTTCGAGCTGCCGGCGCAGTTCGGCCTCGTTCTGGTCCATCGTGGCGCCGATGGCGCCGCCGGCCAGCGCGCCGATGCCGGCGCCGATCAGTGCGTTGCGGCGGTCGTTGCCACCGGCAAGCAGGCCAAGGCTGGCACCCGCCAGGGCGCCAAGGCCGGCGCCGGCCGCCGTGTTGGAAATCTTCTGGTCGCCTGTATACGGATCGGTGGTGGTGCAGGCGCTCACGAGCACAGCCGTCGCCACGACGACGAGCACAGTCTTTTTCATAGGATGGTCCCTCTCCAAGTCACGCCTTGCGGTGGCGCCAAATCAGCCTTTCCCGCGACTTGTACCATGAATTGCGGCGAAAAGCGGAACGGCAAAAGCGCCGTTCACGGCTTTTCCCGAGAGACCAATACCCGGTGGTGGCGCCGCATCGCCGTGCCGGAATGGTTTGGATAAACTACCAGAGGTTCTTGCCGTCTATGACAACCACTTCGACCTTGTCGAGATCGAAATCATCGAACAGCCGCGAGTTGACGCTGATCTTGGGATTGTCGAAATCCGGCTCGCCTGTCGACCAGTCCGGCGTTTCGGTAAAGGTGCCGCAGCCGCAGGTGGCGCAAAAACCGTGCTTTACGGTCTTCGACCCCCAACGATAGAAAGAGACGTTCTCCATCGGGCTGGTGAGCTTGAATTGCGAAGGCACGTAATAGGCCCAGAGCGAGCCGCGTTTCGAGCAGAAAGAACAGGTGCATTGCGTCACCGTCTGCGGTGCTTGCGAAACCTCGAACGTCGTCGCCTTGCAATGACAGCTTGCCTTGATGGTCATCAACGAACTCCTCCTGTCGCGCCACCCTGTGCGGCAAAGGCAGCATAAAGAGGTGCTCCTGACAACTGTCTGTCAGCAAGCATCACCCGGCGCTACCGCGACAGGCTGGTCTCAGCAAGCCCGTCCCGTCACACGCGACCAGGCGGACTTCGGAATGCGTTCCTATCGTCAATAAGAGCGCGGCGGCACGAACAGGCAGATTGTCCTGCCGGCGTCGAGCCCCCCCTGGTGCGCGCACCAATGGAACTCGCCGTCCGGGCTGTCCTTGACACGCTTGTCGGTCATTGGAACGACCTCACCCGTTCCGGCGATGACATAGCCCTCGGGTTTCTCCAGCACTTCGCCCGTATGGGTCGTGCGACAATCATAGTTGGCGCAGCATGCGAACGGATAACTCCAGCCTTGTGGCTTTGCCGCCGTGGGCGTGGCGTCATGCGCGAAGGCAGGTGCCGTCAGCATTGCCATCGCGCCGATCGCGAACAGGGAAAACAAAAGTCGGCCAGCCGGTTGAACGGCATTGGCCGATCTGAGTGTGGCAGCAGACATGGAAACGTTCCTTTCAAACGAGCATCAAGCGTTTCGCTTGCCCGTTCCCGGAACGTATCTTCCCAGTGGCCGGATCGTCGGGTCGCAGATATGCCGCGTCCGGCCATAAATGCTTTTTCTCTCCCAGCCCTTGGATGCTGGGCTGATTCCTTGGTCGGCGCAAGAACATGCATTCCCGACATCGTTCTACAGACGTCAGGCATCCGCTACCGCCGACGAGATGAGGCCAAGGTCAATTCCCGGCAAACGGGCGTCGAATAAACGGGATTGGCC
>NZ_RZQE01000473.1:0-4559 GCF_004022955.1 Mesorhizobium sp. M7A.F.Ca.US.002.01.1.1
ATGCGCGATAGCCATGTGGCGAGCGAGGAGTCGCCGCGAAACGCATCGAGATGGGCGAAGGCCTTGACGTATGCCTCCTGCACGATGTCCTCGGCCTCGCTGTCATTGCGCACGACGCCGCGCGCGATCCGGTAAAGCCGCTGATTGTGTGTCTTGATGATGGTGCGGAAGGCGTCGCCGTCGCGCGCCAGCGCGCGGTGCACAAGCTGCATCTCGCCTGGCACAGCGGAAGGCACGGCCGTCAACACAGCAGGCATGGCAAGTTTCCTCAACCCAATCTCCGAACCAGGATCTCGATTGGGAGATTGGACGCTGTCGCCGGCAAAAGGTTCCCGAAGATTTTCTGCCGGGTCCGGCGGCCGCTACACTACAGTGCGAGCGAAGGCTTGTCAGGCAGCCTGCAGGCGCGCCGTGGCCGCCAACAGATCGGTCTGGGTGATCAGCCCGAGAATCCGCTTGTCGTCGTCGACGATGATGACCGCATGGCTGCGGCCGTCGGTGAGGACGGGCAGCAGACCCATGGCGGCGACGCCGGCGGCGGCTGTTGCCGCGGGCGTTAAGACGGATCCAACCGTCCCCGAGGCCTGGGTGAGTTCGCGCAACCCCACCGTGCCTGCCAGCCTGGCTTCCGCATTGACGACCGGCAAGGTGCGGATGTTGTGGTCAAGCAGCAATTGGCGCGCCGCGTCGGTGGAGGTGTGAGCATCGACCGAGATCACATCGCGCGACATGATGTCCTCGCACAGAAGGGTCTTGTGCGCGCGCACCATCGCCTGCAATTCGACCTGCCGCAGCAGCCGGTCGAGATCGTTGCGATCGATATCGAACGTCTCGTCGAGTGCGCCAAGCGCGGCATCGATGTCTTCCGACCGAAAGCCCACGCGCAGCTGCGCCGGCAGATCGCCGGTGACGTGGCTGTTTGCCGGCGCCGCAACCGGCACATGCGGATAATTGCGCCGGGCCAGCCTGTGGAAGCCGTAGCCGAGCGCCACCAGCAGGATCGAGTTCAGCGCCACCGGCACGAATGGAAACAGGAAGCCGGCGCTGATCACGGCAGGCCCTCCCAGCACCGCGGTCAGCGCGGCCGCTCCGCCCGGCGGATGCAGGCAGCGCGTGAACGACATGGCGGCGATGGCCAGTGCCACCGCGATGCCGCTGGCAAGGGCGGTTTCGTGGATGAAATGCGCCACGATCACGCCGACCAGTGCCGATATCGTGTTGCCGCCGATGATCGACCATGGCTGTGCCAGCGGACTGGCGGGCACGGCGAACAGCAGCACCGCCGACGCCCCCATCGGCGCCACCAGCAGCGGCACGTGCGGGCCGTTGCCGAGCACAAGGCTGGCGATCACACCGGTGAGTGCAATGCCGATCGTCGCGCCGATACAGGCGACGAGACGCTCGCGCAGCGTCGCGCCGGCAAGAATGGGAACAAAAAGGCGGAAAGCCATGAGGTCGAAAACTCTGCCGATATTCCAGGGGAAGTCGAAAATGTGCTGATCGCACCGCAATGACGCGGCATCGCTGAATTTGAAAGCCAAACTGATCCGGGAAACTGCAATTTGAGGGAATAGAATTCCGCTACGCAGCCGCTGCTGCGGTCAGGCCGCGCGAAATGTCGGCCTTCAGGTCGTCGACGTCCTCGAGGCCGATCTGCAGGCGGATCAATGGACCCTCATAGGGGGCCTTCGCGACAACGCGGTCGCCGAGCCAGACCGGCACGGCAAGGCTCTCATAGCCGCCCCAGGAATAGCCGAGGCCGAAGATTTGCAGCGCGTCGAGAAAGGCGTGCTGCTGCTTTTGTCCGCCGCCGGCAAGCACGATGGAAAAGATGCCGCTCGATCCGGAGAAGTCCCGCTTCCACAGTTCGTGGTCCGGGTGGCTGGGCAGGGCCGGGTGGAGCACGCGCGCCACGCCCTTCTGGCCTTCGAGCCAGGAGGCGATGGCAAGCGTGCTGCGCTGATGGTGTTCGAGGCGCACGCCCATGCTGCGCAGGCCGCGCAGCACCTGGTAGACGTCGTCGGGCCCGGCGCAGCAGCCAAGCGTGCAGAAGCTTTCATAAAGATGCGTCCAGCAGCTCTCATTGGCCGACACCGTGCCAAGCAGCACGTCGGAATGGCCGGCCGGGTATTTGGTCGCCGCATGGATCGAGATGTCGACACCGTGGTCGAGGGGGCGGAAATACAGTGGCGTCGCCCAGGTATTGTCCATCATGACGATGGCGCCCGCGGCGTGCGCCGCCTTGGCGATGGCTGGGATGTCCTGCACCTCGAAGGTGTTGGAGGCCGGTGATTCCGTGAACACCACCTTGGTGTTGGGCTTGATCAACGCCGCGATGCCGGCGCCGACATGGGGGGCGTAGTACTCGACCTCGACGCCCAGCCGCTTCAGCATCGTGTCGGCGAAGTTGCGGGTCGGATGATAGACGGTATCGACGATCAGCAGATGGTCGCCGGCCGACACGAAGGCGAGCAGCGGTACCGTCACCGCCGCAAGGCCCGACGGCACCAGGATCGTGCCTGCCGAACCTTCCAGCGCGTCTATGGCGTTGGCGAGCGCATCGGTCGTCGGCGTGCCGCGCGTGCCGTAAGTGTATTTCTGGGTGCGAGCCGCCATTGACGCCGCGTCGCGAAAAAGCACGGTCGAGGCATGCACCACCGGCGGATTGACGAAGCCGAAATAGTCGTGCGGATTGTTGCCCGAATGGGCAAGCCGCGTGTTGATGCCCATCCCGCCGCTAAAGTGCTCGCCGTCTTTCGCCATTCTGCGTCGCCTTGTTTGACAAGCCGCTAGCCATAGTGCGGCGGCATGGACCGTGCAACAGCCACCGTCCGCCAGGAGATGGACTTCGAATATGCCAATTCGTCGCGGCAAAAACAGCGATGCGGGGACAGGATATCAAACGAAAAACCCGCCTGTGCGGCGGGTCATCGGCGCAAATCAGCACCATGGACAAAAATGTATCATAGCTGAGGGCAGGGTGTCAAGAAAAAATTCCTATCGCGAAAAGGCGGTCCTTGATTGACCTGCGTTCGGAGCCCTCATCTCCGCCGATCGGCTATTGTGGGCGGCTGCGGAAAGTATATGATTGTCGGCTAATATTAATCGCCGGATTGCTTCGATCAGATGCTGCCGGATGGTTGCTGCCGGTTGACCTCTGGTCCTCCACGATCCGGATCGCGCTCACCAAGCGTGAGCGCGGCAAGGGAGGAATGCCATGCCGGACGTCAAATGGGCCATGAAGGCGCGCGAATTCATCAACTGCAACTGCGCCTATGGCTGCCCGTGCCAGTTCAACGCCATGCCGACATACGGGTTCTGCCAGGCGGTCGCCGGCATGGAAATCGAAAGCGGCCATCACGGCGACACCAAGCTCGACGGATTGCGGTTCGTCGGGATTTTCAGCTGGCCCGGCGCCATACACCAGGGCGGGGGCGAAGCCGCGGTGATCATCGACGAGAGGGCGACGGAAGCCCAACGTGGCGCGCTGCTTCGCATATTGGGCGGTCTGGACACCGAACCGGGTGCAACGATATTCCAGGTCTTTTCGACCACGCTGGAGAAGTTCCACGACCCGATCTTTGCGCCGATCGAATTCAACATCGACGTCGACGCGCGAACCAGTCAGCTGCATGTCGAGGGTATAACCGACGGTCGTGGCGAGCCGATCCGGAATCCGGTCACCGGCGCTGCCCACCAGGCGCGCATCGACCTGCCGCACGGCTTCGAATACGCGATCGCCGAGGTCGGGCGCGGCTGGACAAAGGCGACGGGCCCGATCAAGTTCGAGCTGGCCGATACGCACAGCCATTTCGCCAATCTGCATCTCACGCAGAGCGGCATCGTGCATTGACCTGATCCAATGGGCGACACGGCCCTCGAGGCGGTGCTGCGGCGCGATCGCGCGGTCGTGATGGCCGCGCTCGTGGTGATTGCCGTGCTCGCCTGGGCCTATGTGCTGTGGCTCGCCACCGACATGGTCATGCCCGGCTCCGCCTTGCCGGACAGCGGAGGCGGTGACATGGCCGGAATGGACATGTCGAATATGGACGGGTCGAACATGGGTATGGGCGGCATGGATATGGGCGCCGCCGTGGCGCCAGGCATCCGGGCCTGGGCATTGGCCGATTTCGCTTTCACCTTCACGATGTGGGCGGTGATGATGGTCGGCATGATGACGCCTTCGGTCGCACCGATGTTGCTGCTCTATGCCGGTGTCGGCCGCAAGGCGCGGGCGGATGGCAGGCCCATCGCTTCGACGGGATGGTTTTTTGCCGGCTACCTCGCCGTCTGGGCCGTCTTCAGCCTCGTGGCGACCGGTGCGCAATGGCTGCTCGCCCGTCTTGCCTTGCTCGACCCCTCGATGGCGACCGGCAGCGCGGTCCTCGGCGGCCTCGTCCTGATCGCCGCCGGTCTCTATCAATGGACGCCGATGAAGGGCGTCTGCCTGCGCCAATGTCAGGCCCCGATCGCGTTCCTGGCCGGCCATGGCGGATTCCGCTCCGCTCCGCTCGGCGCGCTTCGGCTGGGCATCGATCACGGCGCCTACTGTCTGGGGT
>NZ_RZQE01000474.1:0-4549 GCF_004022955.1 Mesorhizobium sp. M7A.F.Ca.US.002.01.1.1
ATCTGCTACTTCTCGCTGGTGAACAGGAGCGACTGGCCCGATTTCCTGTGCAGCCACGTGGCGGAAGGCGGCCGCGCCGTGACGCGGGAGCGCAGCAGGGACGGTTGGGACATCGTCATCCACGAGGATGGGGAGTCGATGTTCCTGATGGACGTCGACGAAATTCCCGCGACCTTCGAGGGGGCCGCTGAATTCAATGTTGCCAACAGCTTGGCGGCCGTTGCGATGGCACATTGCCACGACATACCTGCGGCAACTATCCGCGCTGCATTGGCCGAGTTCACCACCTCGTTCGAGCATTCTCCCGGTCGCCTCAACGTCTTCGACGGGCATGGTTTCCGCACGATCGTTGACTACGCGCACAATCCCGACGGGTTGAAGGCGCTGGGAAAGCTCGTTTCCCATATGAAGCGCGGGTATCAGCGCACGATCGGCCTTGTCGCAATACCGGGCGACCGCCGCGATTGCGACATACGCGAGATGGGCGCGGTGGCTTCGCGAATATTCGACGTCATCGTCTTCAAGGAGGATGAACATGAACTGCGCGGCCGAGCCCCCGGAACGATCGCCGGCTTGCTGCGGGAAGGCGCCTTGAACGCCGGCTGCGCTCCAGGGCGCATACAAGCCGTCTGTCCCGAAAAAGAGGCCGTCGACGTGTGTCTCCAGCTTGCTCGGGAGAAAGACCTTGTCGTGCTCACCGTCGACGACGTTGAGGCGGTCTGGAGCCACGTGACCGGGTTTGAGGGCGCGGCACCTTCTCGGCGAGGGCCCGATCAGACCCGTGTTCGCCATCTGAGGGCTGGCTGATGTGGTCGCTCATCCTGCACGGCGGCGCCAAGGAGATCGATCCAGAAGAGGAGGAGGCGCATCGCAACGGGTGCATCAAGGCGCTTGAGGCCGGTCGCGCCGTCCTGGCCGGCGGCGGAACTGCAGTCGACGCGGTAGAAGCCGCCGGTCGTGTCCTCGAGACGGACCCGACGTTCAATGCAGGATATGGCAGTGCCCTAAATTCGGACGGCGAGGTCGAAATGTGCGCAGGCGTCATGGAGGGCAGGGACTTCAATGTGGGCGCCGTCGCTGTGATCAAGGGCGTGCGCCATCCCATCAGTGTCGCCAAGGCCATGCTGCATGAGGAGCCAATCCTGCTGGCGTCGGACGGCGCCAGGCGTTTCGCGGCCGATAAACAACTGGAGCTTTGCGATCCGGCTGATTTGGTCACGCCGCAGCAACGCGATTTGGCCAGCAAGTCGGAGGCGAAGGATACAATCGGCGTCGTTGCCCTTGACCAGTATGGGGATCTCGCCGTGGGCACTTCGACCGGGGGACTGGACGGCAGCGCTCCGGGCCGTGTGGGCGATTCTCCGCAACCCGGTTGCGGCTACTACGCCGACAACCAGCTGGGCGCCGTGGCCTTTTCGGGAGACGGCGAGCATATCGCGCGAAAGGCTCTCGCCGCTCGCGTCATGCAGGAGCTTTCCGCGCGGCGCGCACTTTCCTCTGGACACGCAGCTATGGCGGGCATTGAGGAGGTGCTGGAGCCCTCCCTCATGGAGGTTGAGGCGATCGGCGGTGAAGCGGGAGCCATCGTGCTTACCCCAACCGGGAAGTCCGGGTGGGCGCACAACAGCCGGGAGTTCGCAGTCGCGTTCATGACCAGCGAGGACAACCATCCGCATGTCTTCGTGCGCAAGAGAGACGAGGGCAGATGACCGACAGGAAGAAAAGGCGCCCCTCCAATGGCAAAGCCGGAACGCTTGTCATTATCGGTGGCCACGAGGACCATGACGGCGATCGCGTCATATTGAAGGAGGTCGCAAGTCTGGTTCCGAACGGGCGCCTGGTCCTTGCGACCATCGCTTCGCATGAGCCGGATGGCTATCTCGAGAAGTATCAGAAGTCCTTCGGCGAGTTGGGCATCAAGGAAGTCGTCGAGCTCTACGTCAACGACCGTCTCGAGGCGGCGCATGAAAAAAAAATAAGCGCGCTCGCAAACGTGAGCGCTGTGTTCTTCTCCGGTGGTGACCAGCTCCGCATCACCAGCCAGATCGGCGACACCCCCATCGACGAGCGGGTGCACGAAATTTATGAAGCCGGAGGCATAATTGCCGGCACCTCCGCGGGCGCGTCGGTCATGAGCGATACCATGATGGTGAAGGGGCCGAACGCTGCGTCCTTTCGGATCGGCCATATTCGCATGGCGCCGGGGTTGGGCCTGCTGCCGAATGTCATCATCGACCAGCACTTTGCGGAGCGGGGCCGCATCGGGCGGCTCATCGGAGCGGTGTCGCAGAACCCACGGGTCCTGGGCATCGGAATCGATGAAGACACGGCGATCGTGGTGAATGGCGAGATGTTCAAGGTCATCGGCAGCGGCGCTGTCTATCTGGTCGATGCAGCCGGCGTCACGCATTCCAACATCGCGGAAGGTGAACCTGATGCCGCCCTTTCCATCCATGATCTGAGGGTTCACGTGCTGAGCTCCGGCGATGCCTTCGATCTCGCGATGCGACGCCCGGTCGGGGTTCCGTGAGGCTTCGATACCCTGATGGCAAAGATGCGGCGGGACAGGCTGACCGAAATTGGCGACGTCGATGCCGATGCACAACCGCGACGCGCTCAACGGTGGGCCACCGTGCAGACCCAGCGCAGGAGTCAGTATGTTTTCAAACCGGATAAAACTCGCCACACTGTTTGCGGCTGCCGCCCTGTCGCTGGCGGCATACAATAACGCACGCGCCAGGAAGGCCTTGGCTCCCCGTTCGAGGGGACGCACTCTGAGGATCGATGGGGTGGACCTGAGTATCATCGAGAAAGGCAGCGGGCCTCCTTTGCTCCTGTTGCATGGCAATGGCTCGGTTGCGGAGGATTTTGCGGTCAGCGGCGTGCTCGACCTGGCGAGTGCCAACCATCGGGTCCTCGCCTTCGACCGGCCAGGTTTCGGCGGAAGCTCGCGACCGGCTCGAAAGCGCTGGTCGGCGTGCGAGCAGGCCGATCTCTTCCACGAGGCCGCCGCCAAAATAGGCATTCACAAGTACCTCGTGCTCGGACATTCCTGGGGCGCGTGGATCGCGCTGGAGATGGCCCGCAGGCACGCTCCCTCGGTCGCCGGCCTGGTCCTCGTCTCTGGATATTACTATCCCTCACCGAGGCTGGATCTCGCTCTTGCAGCACTACCGGCCATACCGCTGATGGGCTCGGCATTTCTTCACACCTTGCTGCCGCTCGCAGTAAGGCTCGGCTGGCCGTCGGCCATGCGAAAGATATTCCGGCCCGGGCCGATCTCGAACGTTTTTTCAGTGAGCACAAAGGAGGTCGCCAGCCGCCCCTCTCAGTTGCGCTCAGTCTGTGTGGAGACAGCCCTGATGCTCAGCGCGGCGCTGTTTACGAAACCTAGCTATCGGGACATCGACGTGCCGACCGGAATCGTGGCTGGAGCAGGGGACAGGCTGTTCGACGCTCGGCGTGAAGCGGAACGCTTGCATGCCGAAATTTCAGGGTCACTGATGGAAATAATCCCGAATTCCGGGCACATGGCCCACCACAGTGACCCGCAGGCGGTGCTCGGAATGATCGACAAGGTCACCTGTATGCCTCGTCCACCAAAAGAAGGTGGCAGCAGCGACGCGCTCTCGCCAGCTGCGCGCTGACCCCCCAGGCTGAGAGCCTACAGAAGATTCCGATTGCGCCCGACACCAAGCGGCCGAACTGCCTCCTGAAGGCACGGGTCACGCCGGCGATGGATCCGCAGCAGAGATCGCCGAACGAAAGGACTGCGGGAAACGCGGTCGCTGATTTGCTCAGGCCTGCCGGTAGATGTGGCCTTCGTCGACGGTGGTCAAACGGCGCTATCTCGACTGCGGCCGGACGGCGACCTCGCCGAACCGCTCGGCAACACGATCGAGGCCCCGCGGCATGCGGGAGCGCCGTGCTCGGTGACGACAAGCTCGGGCTGCAATGCCGCAAGTTGCCACCGAAGTCGCCGACGATGCATTTCGAAGCCGTGCACGGGCGACGTGGATAGACGTGTCGTCGGCAATCAAAGTCCCGTCAGCCTCCCGCCACAGAGGTGCTCCGGCGATGGCCGGGAACCTGTGCAACCATAGCCACCCGGTATGTAGGAACGGAACGAGGCAGTCTGCGGCTGGCTCCATCGCCGGCCATTTGTTGGGCGCAACGATGTTGCAGACCGTGACGAGGGAGACGAAGTCCGGTGCTACAAGGCGAACCAGTCGATCGAAGGTCGCGAAATCATCAGCCAGAAGATGGCGAGCACTGCCGCGAAGGCAGGAAAGCCAAAGGCGAACCAGAGCCGAAACAAGGTGTCATAGCGCTGTGGTGGAGGTTGCTTCTCTGCCGCGGCCTGCATAGCGAGATTGCGCATCTCGATCTGCATCCACACGACTGGAAGCCAGAACAGGCCGGTGATGAGGTAGAGCAGGATCGAAAGCACAATCCACCCCTCGGTCAGCGGATAGCCGGAATGCCAGGCGAGGAATGCACCGGTGACAGGTTGGGCGACGACGGCGGTTGCAGTGAAGCAGAAAACGGC
>NZ_RZQE01000475.1:0-4530 GCF_004022955.1 Mesorhizobium sp. M7A.F.Ca.US.002.01.1.1
ATTTCGGCCAGCGCAAACTCCTGGCTTGATGTCAGCGAATAGGGCAGTGCGGCCCGCAGTTTTTCGACGATGCGGCCGTCGCCGACCAGGGGTCGCCCGGACAGCCTGCGGACTTTCGCTCGCACCAGCGCCAGCGAGACCTGGCCCGCCAGCAACTCGTCATAGGCGAGCCGCCGCCAGGCGGCACCATCGATGGAGACGTCAATCGGGTCAGCCGGATTGTGGATGCGGGCAAGCGCATCGCCAAAGGCCGCAAAGGTGTGCCGCCGCATGAAGGCGCCGTCCTGCCATTCGGGAAATTCAGGCACGCGCGTCAGCGCCTGGCCGATCGCCCGGCGCAGCACCTTGCCCGAGAGCCCGGCTGTCAGGGGATAGACCGGTTCGACCAGCGGCAGGTTTTCCGCCTCGCTGGCCAGCGCAATATGGTCGGGGTGGACCATGCTCGGGCGGCCGTTGAACCATTCCATGCGGCCCGAGACCACGACATGCTCGCCCTCGGGCATCGCCTTTTCGAGATAGGAGGCGTGAGCATGGAAGAAGGTCAGCGCGATCTCTCCGGTATCGTCATGGGCGAAGACCCGGTAGGGAACCGACCTATTGCCACGCGGTGGCGGCTGGTGGCGGTCGATGCGCACATCGAGCGTGACGATCTGGCCTTCCGCGGATCCCGCGATACCAGGCCGACTGCGCCGGTCGATGACGGTGTGCGGCAGCACGAACAGAAGATCGCCGGCACGCGCCGCGCGGTCGCCGAGATCGGCCGGAACAACCTTCTCGATCAGCGCACCGACTTTCGGTCCGACGCCTGCAAGCGACGTGATCGGGACAAACAAGGGATCGAGGATGGTCGGACGCATGATGTCAGCTTATGTTGCGACGGCGGCAGCGCAAGGCTGACAGCCCCTTCTATCCACGCTATATGCGCCGCAGCAAGCAAGGATGCGGTACGATGACCGGAACGACGAGATCAAGCGAGGGGCTGGACGTGCGCCGCCGCAAGCTTCTGTTTCGCTCCTGGCATCGCGGCATGCGCGAGATGGACCTGATCCTCGGCACTTTCGCCGACGCTGAGATCGGCGTCTTGACCAACGAGGAAATCGACCAATATGAGAGGCTCCTCGACATTCCCGATACCGAATTCCTGCCCATGGTCACCGGCGAACGCCCGGTTCCGGCCGATATCGATTGTGCCGTCCTGCGAAAGATCCTGGCTTTCCGCCGCTCTCTGACATTCTGAACACAAGCAATTCCAGGAAAAGTACGAAGCGGTTTTCCATTCGGAATTGCGATAAAACAAGACCGTGATTTCATGAGCCTCATTCCCACCATCGGTCTGCCGAAAGGCCGCGCCGGTCAGTTCATCGTCGATGGCGTCGCCGACGGCTACGAAGCCTTTGCGCTGGTGCAGGCGGCGCTCGAGATCGCGCCCGACAAGCCGGTTCTGTTCGTCGCGCGCGACGGTCAGCGCCTGCCGGCGATCATCGAGGCATTGTCTTTCGCGGCCCCCGGCCTGCCGGTGCTGGAACTGCCGGCCTGGGATTGCTTGCCCTACGACCGCGTCTCGCCCGGCTCCGATGCGGCCGCCAAGCGCCTCGATGCGCTGACCGCCATGATCGCTCTGGCGAAGAAGCCGCACCGCGCCGTCATCCTCACCACCGCCAATGCGCTGCTGCAGCGCATTCCGCCGTCCGAGTTGGTCGAGGCGCAGACTTTTCATGCCAGGCCCGGCAACCAGATCGACATGAACGCACTGGTCTCGCGGCTGGAAACGTCTGGTTTCGAGCGTGTGCCGACAGTGCGCGGCATCGGCGAGTTCGCGGTGCGCGGCGGCATTCTCGACCTGTTCGCTCCCGGCTGGACCGAGGCGCTCAGGCTCGATTTCTTCGGCGACACGCTGGAATCGATCCGTGTGTTCGACGCCGCCACGCAGCGCACCACCGGTCAACGCAAGTCGATGGCGCTGCAAGCGATGAGCGAGGTGGCGCTGACGCCGGAAACCATCAGCCGCTTCCGCCGCTCCTATATCGAAGCCTTCGGGGCACCGCAGCGCGACGACGGGCTCTATGCGGCGGTCAGCGAAGGGCGTCGCTTCGCTGGCATGGAGCACTGGCTGCCGTTCTTCTACGAACGGCTGGAGACGGTGTTCGACTATCTGCCTGACACGCCTGTCATCTTCGACCATCTGGCGCATGAGGCGCTGGCCGAGCGCCACACGCTGATCCTCGATCACTACGAGGCGCGCAGGAAGCAGGCCGACGGCGCGCTGAAGGATGCGGTGCCCTATAAGCCAGTCGCGCCGGACCTGCTCTATCTCTCCCCGGAAAACCTGATCACCTCGCTCGGGCCGCGCGAAGCGATCGACTTTACGCCATTCGACGCGCCCGACGTTGGCGCCAAGAAGGTCTATCACGCCGGTTCGCGCCACGGCCGCAGCTTCGTCGAGGAGCGCGCCGATCCGAACGCCAACGTGTTCGATGTCGTCGTCAAACACATCGCCGATGAGCGCGCGGCGCGCCGCCGCGTCGTCATCGCCGGCTGGACCGAAGGCTCGCTCGACCGGCTTGGCCAGATCCTCGCCGAACACCATCTCGGCAACCTCAAGCAGGTCGTGACGCTGGCGGAAGCCGAAAAGCTCGAGCCGGGGCAGGCGGCCCTGGCCGTGCTGCCCCTCGAATCCGGCTTCGAGACCGAAAAACTGGTCGTCGTCGCCGAACAGGACATTTTGGGCGACCGGCTGATCCGGCGCTCGAAACGCAAGAAGCGTCCCTCGGATTTCATTGCCGAGGCCTCGGCGCTGTCGGCCGGCGACATTGTCGTCCATGCCGACCACGGCATTGGCCGTTTCATTGGCCTGCGCACCATCGAAGCGGTCGGCGCACCGCATGACTGCCTGGAAATCCACTATGCCGGCGACGACCGGCTGTTCCTGCCGGTGGAAAACATCGAACTCCTGTCGCGCTACGGTTCTGACACGGCCGAGGCGACGCTGGACAAGCTTGGCGGCGGCGCCTGGCAGTCGCGCAAAGCGCGGCTGAGAAAGCGCCTGCTCGACATGGCCGGTCAGTTGATCCGCATCGCCGCCGAGCGGCAGATGCGCTCGGCGCCGCCACTGGTGCCGGCAGAAGGCCTCTATGGCGAGTTCGCCGCCCGCTTTCCCTATGAAGAGACCGACGACCAACAGACGGCCATCGATTCGGTGCGCGACGATCTTGCTGCCGGCAAGCCGATGGACCGGCTGATCTGCGGCGATGTCGGTTTCGGCAAGACCGAAGTGGCGCTGCGTGCCGCCTTCATCGCGGCGATGGAAGGCTTTCAGGTGGCGGTGGTGGTGCCGACGACATTGCTGTCACGCCAGCATTTCAAGACGTTTTCGCAGCGGTTTTCCGGCCTGCCGATCCGCGTCGCCCAGGCGTCGCGGCTGGTCGGCGCCAAGGAACTGGCCGAGACCAAGAAAGGCATCGCCGAAGGCCAGGTCGACATCGTCATCGGCACGCACGCGCTGCTCGGTTCCGCGATCTCGTTCAAGAACCTTGGTCTGCTGATCATCGACGAAGAGCAGCATTTTGGCGTCAAGCACAAGGAACGGCTGAAGGACCTGAAGACCGACGTGCACGTGCTGACGCTGTCGGCGACGCCGATCCCGCGAACGCTGCAACTGGCGTTGACCGGGGTGCGCGAGCTGTCGCTGATCGCCACGCCGCCGGTCGATCGCATGGCGGTGCGCACCTTCATATCGCCCTTCGATCCGCTGGTGATCCGCGAGACGCTGCTGCGCGAACGCTATCGCGGTGGCCATTCTTTCTATGTGGTGCCGCGCATCAGCGATCTCTCGGAAATACATGATTTCCTGAAGGAATCCGTGCCGGAGTTGAAGGTGGCGGTGGCTCATGGCCAGATGCCGCCGGGCGAACTCGACGACATCATGAATGCCTTTTATGACGGCCAGTACGACGTGCTGTTGTCGACCACCATCGTCGAATCCGGCCTTGATATTCCGACCGCCAACACGCTGATCATCCACCGCGCCGACATGTTCGGCCTGTCGCAGCTCTACCAATTGCGCGGCCGCGTCGGCCGTTCGAAGGTGCGGGCCTACGCGCTGTTCACGCTGCCGGCCAACCGCAAGCTGACCGACACCGCCGAGCGGAGGCTCAAGGTGCTGCAATCGCTCGACACTCTGGGCGCCGGCTTCCAACTGGCCAGCCACGACCTCGATATCAGAGGCGCCGGCAATCTTCTCGGCGAGGAGCAGTCCGGACACATCAAGGAGGTCGGCTTCGAACTCTACCAGCAGATGCTGGAAGAAGCCGTCGCCGAGGTGAAGGATTCGGGCGAGGTGCAGGATGGCGGCTGGTCGCCGCAGATTGCCGTCGGCACGGCGGTGATGATCCCGGAAAGCTATGTTCCGGACCTGCAGCTCCGGCTGGCGCTTTATCGCCGTCTCGGCGATCTCGAAAACACCGAGGAAATCGACGCTTTCGGCGCCGAGCTGATCGACCGCTTCGGCCCGCTGCCGGAGGAGGTGAAGCA
>NZ_RZQE01000476.1:0-4515 GCF_004022955.1 Mesorhizobium sp. M7A.F.Ca.US.002.01.1.1
ATATATGCCTGCGCCGGGTGGTTTTGGGGTCATGATGGCGCATTGCAAGGCTTGACCAAAATTCCACATTTGGTAATACCAGAATGGTGGTGCGTGCAAGCGCCCGTTGAGAAAAGACCAAAGTGGCTGGCCCTGTTTCCAATCGGCGCTATGCTCGGTCGCGAGAGAAATGAGGGAGGATGCCGATGCCGACGACAATGAAGGGCCCGGGGCTGTTTCTGGCGCAGTTCGCGGGCGACGCCGCGCCGTTCAGCTCACTGGCGTCGATCACCAAATGGGCGGCCGGTCTCGGCTACAAGGGCGTGCAGATCCCGACCTGGGACGCGCGGCTGTTCGATCTCAAGAAGGCGGCCTCTTCCAAGGCCTATTGCGACGAGGTGAAAGGCATTTGCGCCGACGCCGGCGTCGAGATCACGGAATTGTCGACGCATCTGCAGGGGCAATTGGTGGCGGTGCATCCTGCTTATGACGCGCAGATGGATGGCTTTGCGCCGCCATCGGTGCACAACAATCCCGCAGCCCGGCAGAAGTGGGCTGTCGAGCAGATGAAGTTCGGCGCTAAAGCATCGCGTAATCTAGGCCTGAATGCTTCAGTGTCGTTTACCGGCTCGCTGGCTTTCCCTTACCTCTATCCGTTCCCGCAGCGGCCGGCTGGACTCATTGAGGAAGCGTTTGGCGAGCTCGGCAAACGCTGGAAGCCGATTCTCGACGTGTACGAGGACAACGGCGTCGATGTCGGCTATGAAATTCACCCGTCTGAAGACGTTTTCGACGGCGCCACTTTCGAGATGTTCCTCGACGCGGTCGGCGGCCACAAGCGCTGCAACATCAATTACGATCCGTCGCATTTCCTGCTGCAGCAGCTCGACTATCTCGAATTCATCGACATCTATCACGAGCGCATCAAGGCGTTCCACGTCAAGGACGCCGAGTTCAACCCGACCGGCCGGCAAGGCGTCTATTCCGGCTATCAGAGCTGGACCAACCGCGCCGCGCGCTTCCGTTCGCTGGGCGATGGACAGGTGGATTTCGGCGGCATCTTCTCCAAGCTGACGCAGTACAATTATGATTCCTGGGCGGTGCTGGAGTGGGAGTGCTGCCTGAAGCATCCGGAGGATGGTGCGGCCGAAGGCGCGCCTTTCATCGAGCACCACATCATCCGGGTGACGGAAAAGGCATTCGACGACTTCGCCGCTGGCACCACCGACAAGAAGTTGCTGCGCGCCATGATGGGAATCTAGCTCGATTTTCCCTCCCCTTCGCGGGGAGGGTGGCCCAAAGGCCGGGTGGGTCGGTTCACACCGCGCTCTGCCTCAACGACCCCACCCGATCCGCTGCGCGGATCGACCTCCCCTCAAGGGGGTAAGCAACAGCGAGGAGCAAGATATGGTCGGCGCATCGAAGTCGGAAACGGGAGGCGGCCCGATCCGCTACGGCATGGTCGGCGGCGGGCAAGGCGCCTTCATCGGCGCGGTGCATCGGATCGCGGCGCGGCTGGACAACGAGTTCGTGCTGGTTGCCGGCGCTTTGTCAGCCGACCCGGCCCGTGCCAAGGCCTCGGCGGCCGAACTGGGGCTCGACCCCTCACGCAGCTACGCATCCTATGCCGAGATGGCCAAGGCCGAGGCGAAGCGCCCCGACGGCATCGAGGCGGTGGCCATCGTCACGCCCAACAATGTGCATGTGCCAGCGGCAAAAGCTTTCCTCGAGGCCGGCATCCACGTCATCTGCGACAAGCCGCTGGCGACGACGCTGGCCGAAGCGAAAAAGCTTGCGGCGATAGTCGAGAAGACCGGCAAGGTGTTCGTGCTGACGCACAACTACACCGCCTATCCGATGGTGCGGCAAGCACGCGAAATGGTCGCCAAGGGCGTGCTCGGCGACATCCGCATCGTGCAGTCCGAATATCCGCAGGACTGGCTGACCGAGGATTTGGCGGCGACAGGCCAGAAGCAGGCGGCGTGGCGCTCCGACCCCAAGCAGGCAGGTGCCGGCGGTGCGCTGGGCGATATCGGCACGCATGCCTACAACCTCGCCCGCTTCGTCTCGGGGCTGGAACTGGACTCCCTGTCGGCCGATCTCGACGCCTTCGTGCCGGGACGGCTACTGGATGATAACGTCAACGTCATGCTGCGCTTCAAGCCTACCGGCAAGACGCACCCGGCCAAGGGCATGATCTGGGCAAGCCAGGTGGCGCCCGGCCATGAGAACGGGCTGAAGCTGCGCATCTATGGCTCGAAGGGTGGGCTGGAATGGGTGCAGGCCGACCCGAACTATCTCTGGTACACCCCATTTGGCCAGCCAAAGCAATTGATCACCCGCAACGGCGCCGGCGCGCTGCCGGTGGCGGGCCGTGTCAGCCGCGTCCCGTCGGGCCATCCCGAGGGCTATCTCGAAGGTTTCGCCAACATCTACCAGGAGGCCGCGCGCGCCATCCGGGCAGCGCGCCGCAAGGGTGGCAAGCCGCCCAAGGACGTCGTCTTCCCGACCATCCAGGACGGCGTCGAGGGCATGGCCTTCATCGAGGCCTGCGTGAAATCGTCGAAGAAAAACGGGGCGTGGACGAAGCTTTAGTGGCGCGGCGGGTAACGAAGGCCCCCCACCCGGATTGCCAGCCGAATTGCGAAGGGCAATTCGGGGCAATCCGACCTCTCCCCGAGGGGAGAGGAGGAGGAGATGGCGCGACGCCAAGTCTCTTCTCCCCAGCGGGGAGAAGGTGGCCGCGAAGCGGCCGGATGAGGGGGCATGGCGCGAAGCGGCGGAACAGCCAGTGCGCCGTCAAAGGGAGGGGTCGTCGATGAAAATCGGCATGTGCATGTTCTTGTGGACGACGGCGGTGTCGAAGAAACACGAGCCGCTGCTGCGCGACATCAAGGCGACCGGTTTCGATGGCGTCGAGATACCGATCTTCGCCGGCACGCCGGACGATTATAGAAAGCTCGGCGATCTGCTCGACCGCATCGGGCTGGAGCGGACTGCGGTTTCGGCCATGGGCGATCCGGCGATGAATTTGATCGCGGCCGACGCGGCAACCCGCAAGGCCGGTGTCGACTACATGAAATGGGCGATCGACTGCGCGCAGGCGCTTGGCGCCAGCACGCTGAGCGGCCCTCTGCATTCGACGCTCGGGTCCTTTTCCGGCTCTGGGCCGACGGCCGCGGAGAAGAAGCGCTCCGTCGGCTCGCAGCGCGCCATCGGCGACCATGCCGGCAACAAGGGCGTCACCATCGGGCTCGAGGCGCTGAACCGCTTCGAATGCTACCTGCTCAACACGATGGCGGACCTGTCGGAGCATATCGACGCCATCGACCGGCCGCACATCAAGGCGATGTACGACACCTTCCACGCCAATATCGAGGAGGCCGACCCGATCGGCGCCTACACGAAACACCGCAGGAATGTCGTGCATATCCATATCTCGGAGAACGATCGCGGCGTGCCGGGGCGCGGCAACATTCCGTGGACCGAAACGTTTTCCGCCATCCGCAAGAGCGGCTATGACGATTGGCTGACGATCGAGGCGTTCGGCCGCTCACTCAAGGATTTGGCGGCGGCGACCAAGGTGTGGCGGGATTTCTCAGAGACGCCGGACGCGGTCTATCGGGAGGGGTATAGGCATATCAAGAGCGGGTGGAAGAAGGCGGCTTAGGCGCCCTGGCCCATTTTCTATTTGCGTTTGCGGCGGTTGCCAGGTGGTTCCCCCACTCCGTCTCGGCTTCGCCGAGCCACCTCTCCCCCCTCCGGAGGGAGAGGAAGGAAGCCTCGGCCTGGGAAGACACTCGGCCTAAGAGGACAGGCGTCGGCTCGGACAGCCTGGCGCTTTCCTCTACCCCGTCGATCGGGGGAGAGGTGTCGAGCGAAGCTCGACGGAGTGGGGGTCGATCCTTTGGCGCTGGTCGAGACGACTTGCGCGTCTACATCACAAGCCTACCCCTGCTCAGCCTGGATCCTGTTGTAGTCGTGGATGGTCCGGCTCAGCCGGCGGCGCAGGAAGTTGGAGATGTTGTCGAAGATGAAGACGACGGCCAGGATCAGCAGCACCATGTAGAAGACGTTGGCCCAGTTGGAGTTGGTGCGCATCGCTTCCCACAGCTTCAGGCCGATGCCGCCGGCGCCGACAGCGCCGATGATGGTGGCGCCGCGGGTGTTGGATTCCCACTGATAGAGCGTCTGGCTGATGAACACCGGCACCACTTCCGGCAGCACGCCGTAGCGCTGCACCAGGAGGCCGTTGGCTCCGGTCGAGGTAATCCCCTCGCGCGGCTTGTCGTCGATGTTCTCCAGCGCCTCGGAATAGGTTTTGCCGAGCGTGCCGACCTCTGTGAAGAAGATCGCCGCACTGCCAGCCAGCGGTCCCGGCCCGAAGGCGCGGGTGAAGAACAGCGCCCAGATCAGCATGTCGATGGAGCGCATGAAATCGAAGAAGCGCTTGAGCACCTGGTTGACCAGCCGGCTGGGCGTGATGTTGCGGGCGGCGAAGAAGGCCAGCGGGAAGGCGACGATGCCGCCCAGCAT
>NZ_RZQE01000477.1:0-4493 GCF_004022955.1 Mesorhizobium sp. M7A.F.Ca.US.002.01.1.1
CAGGCACCCGCTCCACAGCCGGTGAATACGACGCCGCCCGCCCGCCCCCGTCCGACAGCGCCGCCGGCACCTGCACCGAAGCCGGCAACGCAAAGCTACCAGCCGACCAATGTCACGCCGTTGCCCGCCTACGGCTCCGCCAACGCCAACACCGCCCGGCACGCCCCGCCACCACCGCAGCCGGTGCAGGACAGCATCGACGACACGCTGATGAGAGAACTTGAAGTATCACTGGACCAGCCCCGTTCGGGCGGCCAGGTGGGCAAGCCGGCGGCGCCGCAGTCGCTCGACGACGAGATGACCAAGCTTCTCGGTGAACTCTCCAGCCAGAAGAAATGAGCGACCGCCGGGTCGCTATCCCCGCGAAACACCGTCGCCGGTCCGGCTGCCGAACCACCTCGTCCGAAGCCCCGAGGGTTTTCGATCTTCGCGCGCCCTGAGCGGTGGATGCCGCACCAATGAAAATGGCCGGAAAACCGGCCATTTTCAGAATCGAGTTCGTTCGAGACAGCCGGCCGTGAGCTTCAGTCGTCGCGATAGACTTTTTCGCGGCGCTCATGCCGCTCCTGCGCTTCGATCGACAATGTCGCGATCGGACGTGCATCGAGCCGCTTCAGCGCGATCGGCTCGCCGGTTTCTTCGCAATAGCCGTAGGTGCCTTCGTCGATGCGTTGCAGGGCGGAATCGATCTTTGCAATGAGCTTGCGCTGACGGTCGCGGGCCCTGAGTTCGATGGCACGGTCGGTTTCCGAAGAGGCGCGATCGGCCAGATCGGGGTGGTTGGCGTTTTCTTGCTGCAGGATTTCCAGTGTTTCGCGCGCTTCGCGCAATATGTCATTCTTCCAGGTGACGAGCTTTGAGCGGAAGTAGGATTTCTGCCGCTCGTTCATGAACGGCTCGTCTTCGGAGGGTACGTAATCGGCGGTAACGATGTCGTTCATTCGACTCACCCAAACTGCCCCAAATTTGGCGCCTATATATTCGTCGTCCGACGCCTGCACAAGCGCAATCGGCCGCTGTTTCACGCAATTGTTAAAGTACCTGGGCACGCGTCTTTGCAGCCGCGTACGGTCGCTTTGGTACAAACTCCGCCGCGACACTTTGGATCCGGTGACGCATATTTTCCCTGATCGCGGTGACCCCGGGGCCGATATGCAAGCGCCTTTTGCAGCAGCCAGCGTTGGCTGATTCGCCGTGTTTGAAGAGCACGGGCCATTGTGCGCGACGCCGTTCTCGTGGCTAATCCCGGAAGGCTTCGGCATTCGGAGGTTGGGTGAGCAGGCTTTATCTGTTGCGACATGCCAAGGCAGGCTGGGCATTGCCCGGCATGCGCGATTTCGACCGTCCGCTCGATGCGTCCGGCCGCGCCGATGCCGAAATGATGGGCGCCGCCATGCGCTCCCGCCTCTATGTTCCGGACCGGACGCTGTGCTCCAACGCCAAACGCGCCAAAGAGACGCTGGAAGGCCTGGCCGGCCAGACCGACACCGGCCGGGTCCTGTTCTTCGACGGGCTCTACAGCGCGGACGCGGCCGGTTATCTCAACCTTATCAAGAACAATGGCGGATCGGGCTCGTTGCTGGTCATCGGCCACAACCCGATGATGGAAGACCTTGCCTTGGCAGTTTCGGGCGGCGGCGACGAGGCTGCGCGGGCCACACTGAACCATGGGTTCCCGACCGCGGGCCTGGCGGTCGTCCGCTTCGACGGCGATCTTGCCAGCGCCGCCCAAGGCACCGGCTATCTCGAAGTGTTCCTGACGCCGGCCGATCTCTGAAGCCATTTCAAAGCCTTGTTGCAGCGCCTATATCGGACGGACCGAAGTTCGAGAGAGCATATTTTGGCATCATCGCTGACCACCTTCACCGACGAGGCGAGGATTGCCCTCGACACGCTATCGGGCCGCGCCACCGGGCTTTTTTCCCCATCGCTGCGCCTCGGCGTGACCGGATTGTCCCGCGCCGGCAAAACGGTGTTCATATCGGCCCTTGTCCACAATTTGATCCATGGCGGGCGCCTGCCGCTGTTTGAGGCGCAGAAATCGGGGCGCATCGCGCGCGCCTTCCTCGAGCAGCAGCCCGACGACGCGGTGCCGCGTTTCCAGTACGAGGACCACATCGCAGCCTTGGTCAACGACCGCGTCTGGCCCGATTCGACGCGCGCCATTTCGGAGCTGCGGCTGACCATCGAATATGAATCGGCTTCCGGCTGGAGCCGCATGTTTTCCTCGGGCAGATTGTCGGTCGATATCGTCGACTATCCCGGCGAATGGCTGCTCGATCTGCCGCTGCTCGGCAAATCCTTCGCCGATTTTTCCCACGAAGCCTTTGAAATGGCTGTTCTGCCGGTGCGCGAGGACCTGTCGCAAGCCTGGCGGGCACTATCGGCCGGGATCGACCCGAACGCCGATGCCGACGAGATGACGGCGCGCCGCCTGGCCGAGAGTTTCGCCGCCTATCTGAAGGCCTGCAAGCTCGACGAGCGGGCGCTTTCGACCTTGCCGCCCGGCCGCTTCCTGATGCCGGGCGATCTCGAAGGCTCGCCGGCCCTGACCTTCGCGCCACTGGCCGGGATCGACGACAAGCGCCCGCGCGCAGGCTCGCTGCACGCCATGATGGACAGGCGCTATGAGGCCTACAAGACGCATGTCGTCAAACCCTTTTTCCGGGAACACATCACCCGCCTCGACCGCCAGATCGTGCTGATCGACGCTATGCAGGCGCTGAACGCCGGCCCGGGCGCCATGGCCGACCTGGAACGCGCGGTGACCGAGATCCTCAGCTGTTTTCGCCCCGGCCGGGGCAGCTTCCTCACCGATCTGTTCTCGCGGCGCATCGACCGCATCCTGGTTGCCGCGACCAAGGCCGACCATCTGCATCACGAAAGCCATGACCGGCTGCAGGCGATCGTGCGGCGGCTTGCCGACCGCGCCGTGGCACGGGCGAATTTCACCGGCGCCGATGTCGATGTGGTCGCCATGGCGGCGGTGCGCGCGACGCGCGAAGGAACCGTCAGGCAAGGCGGGGAGACGCTTCCCGTAATCATGGGCACGCCGATAGCCGGTGAGAAGATCAACGGCGAAACCTTCGATGGAAAAACTGAAACAGCCATATTTCCCGGTGACTTACCGGAGAATATTGATGCGGTTTTCGATGTTTCGGGAGCCGATCACAGGCAGGACTCCGCGGACCCTGCAATCCGCTTCGTCCGTTTCCGTCCCCCAAAGCTCGAACGCACGGCCGAAGGCGTCACGCTGTCGCTGCCGCATATCAGGCTCGACCGTGCCTTGCAGTTCCTGATCGGAGATCATCTGGCATGACCGCGCCCCGCAAGCCGGCGGCATTCCGCATCGAACCGGAAGCCCCACCGAGACAAGCGGCCCCTGAGCCGCGCAACATCCAGGCCGACACCCAGCGCAAACCCCGCGCGATGAAAACCCATGTCGCGATGGTCATTCCGGCGAAAGTCGATGTCTTCGACGAGCCCGACATCATTGCCGCGGAGCCGCCACCAGCCGTCGCCCCCAGGAAACGCTCGCTGCTCGGCAGCATCTTCTTCGGCGCCTTCGGCGTGCTGGTTTCGCTGGCGGTCGGCCTGTGGACCGACCAGCTCATACGCGACCTCTTTGCGCGCGCTGAGTGGCTGGGCTGGCTGGCCGCCGGCATGGCCGCCATCGCCGTGCTGGCGCTTGTGGTGATCCTGATTCGCGAATTCCTGGCGATCGCCCGCCTCGCCGAGGTCGAAAAGCTGCAGAAGCGGGCGCTCGATGCGATCGCCCGCGACGATCCCAAGGCGGCACGATCGGTCGTCGACGAATTGTCGGCCTTTGTCTCGGCCAAACCCGAGACCGCGGCCGGCCGGCGCGCGCTGGCCGAATTGCGCGGCGAAATCATCGACGGCGGCAATCTCGTGCGCCTGGCGGAGGCTGAAATTCTCGGACCACTCGATGCCAGAGCGAAAGTGATGATTCTCGAAGCTGCCAAACGCGTCTCGCTGGTGACGGCGGTCAGTCCACGCGCACTGGTCGATGTTGCCTATGTCGTGTTCGAGGCCGGGCGGCTCATTCGGCGCCTGTCGGAACTCTATGGCGGACGGCCGGGAACGCTGGGTTTCTTCCGCCTGGCGCGCAGCGTTCTGGCGCATCTGGCGGTCACCGGTTCGATCGCGGTCGGCGACAGTGTCGTCCAGCAGATCGTTGGCCACGGCCTGGCCGCGCGTCTTTCGGCCAAGCTTGGCGAGGGCGTCGTCAACGGCATGATGACGGCGCGCATCGGCATCGCCGCGATGGAGACGGCTCGACCCCTGCCCTTCAGCGCCGCCAAACGTCCCGGATTGGGCGACTTCCTCTCGGCGCTGACATCGTTCGCAACCAGGAAAGACGGTGCAACGACCCCCTCCGGCAAGTGAGCCGGGCTGGAGTGTCCGGGCATTCGGAATCGTTACCGGACTGCTCTGCGGCGGCCCCGCGGTGACGAAGCATTAACCAATCTTGT
>NZ_RZQE01000478.1:0-4484 GCF_004022955.1 Mesorhizobium sp. M7A.F.Ca.US.002.01.1.1
CCCCTACTCCCCTACTCCCCCTAGAGATCATTGCTCTGCGGCAAAATCACCAAATCCCTTATCGTCACATTGCGCGGCCGGGTCAGCATGAACATCACGGCTTCGGCCACTTCGCGTGGCTGCATCAGGCCGCCGGCGGCGAGTTCCTCTTCGAGCTTGGCCTTCGGCCAGTCGTCGACCAGTGCCGTCACCACCGGGCCGGGCGCCACGGCGCCGACGCGCAGGCCGTGCTTGGCGACCTGCCGGCGCACCGTGTGGACGAAGGCCTGCACGGCGTGCTTGGAGGCCGTGTAGATCGGTTCCCATACCACCGGAACCAGACCGGCGATCGAACTGGTGACGATGATGTCGCCGGTCTTGCGTTCGATCATGTGCGGCAGCACTGCCTGGATCGAGCGGAAGCAGGCATTGATGTTGAGGTTGAGCATACGGTCCCAGACGTCGGGATCGCCGGTCGCCACCTCGCCGCCGACATAGGCGCCGGCATTGGCATGGAAGATGTCGAGTTGGCCGGCCTTCTCCAGGATTTGCGGCATCATGGTGGCGACGCTTGCCGGCTGCATCAGGTCGATCACCAGCGGGATCGCTTTGGGGCCGAGTTCGGCGCACAGTTTGTTCAGCGTCGCCTCGGCGCGGTCGACCAGCACCACGGTGGCGCCGGCCGCCAGCATATGCCTGGCGCATTCGAGGCCGATGCCTGACGCGGCACCGGTGACGGCGGCAACTTTTCCGGACAGTTCTTGGCTCATGTCTTGCTTCCTGTTGATGGGTTCAGGCCCGGCCATGCGAGACACGCGAGCGGCGTGCCAGCGAGTCGACGATGACCGCGATGGCAAGCACGGCGCCGGTGATCATGTACCGAAGCGACGAGGACAGATCGAGCAGCGTCAGGCCGCTGGCGATCGACTGGATGACGATGATGCCGAGCAGTGCCGAATAGGCGCTGCCCCTGCCGCCGAACAGGCTGGTGCCGCCTATGACGGCCGCTGCGATGGCGTTGAGGTTGACGTCGCCCGTGCCGGCCTGCTGGCTGGCCGAGGCCAGGCGGGCCGCCGACAGCACGCCGCCGAAAGCCGCCAGCATCGAGCACAGCACGAAGGCGCTGGAATAGATCAGCCGCACATTGATGCCGGCGCGCCGCGCCGCCTCGCGGTTGCCGCCGACCGCCGACATAGAGCGGCCCCATTTGGTCCGCGTCAGCGCGTAGTGCATCGATATGACCAGGCCGACGAACAGGCCGAACATCCACGGAATGCCGCGCGCCTGATTGAGATAGAAGACGATGAGCTCGAGAATGACCGTAATCACCACCGCGCGCGTGACGAGCCCGCCGGTCGACGGCGCCGACAGGTTCGCTGCGCGGCGGCGCGCGACGGTGCGCAGGCCGGTGATCAGCATGACGATGCCCGGCACGGCCGCCAGAGCGAACGAGACGAGTTTGGGCATCATCAGCAACTGGCCGAAATTCACCAGGTTCGAGCCGTAGGGCAGGTTGATCGAGCCGGTCGAGCCGAGGATGTAGAGCTGCAGGCCAAGCACCGCCAGCAAGCCGGCCAGCGTCGAGACGAAGCTCGGCATGCCGAGCCGGTTGAACAGCAGCGCATAGAGGGCGCCGATGAAGCCGCCGACGGCAACAGCGGCCAGAATCGCGAGCGCCACCGGCCAGCCCTGGTTGACCCACAGCGTGCCGACCATGGCCGAGGCAAAGCCGCTGATCGAACCGACCGACAGGTCGATCTCGCCGACCATCAAAACGCAGACGATGCCGAGCGCGATGACGCCGACGGTGGAGCAATCGAACAGCAGATTGACCAGATTGCTGCTCGACAGGAAGATCGGGTTGATGCTGGCGAACACCGTCCAGATGATGACCAGCCCGACAATCACTGGCAGCGAGCCGAGATCGCCCGAGCGGACCCGGTCGAAGAACCGGCGGATGGCGCCGCCGATCCCCGCCTCGTGCTTGACGCGCACATCGGCGCGGTCGAGCTGCGGCGGCACGGGGGCAGCCTGTTCGGCTTCGCGGCTCATGGGCGTGGCTCCTGGGTCTGGTCTTGCCTGGCCTGCCTGCGCTCGGCGCGCCGCGACACCGAATTGTTCGAAGCGCCGGTGATGGCGCTGACCAGTTCCTGGTTCGAGGCATCGGGCGAGAAGATGCCGTTGTTGCGGCCAAGCCGCAGCACGACGATGCGGTCGGCGACGGCGCGCACGTCTTCCATGTTGTGGCTGATGATGACGACGCCGAGGCCGCGGTCGCGCACCCGCTCGATCAAATTGAGCACTTCCGCCGTCTGCGCCACGCCAAGCGCTGCCGTCGGCTCGTCGAGCAGGATGAGCTTGGGTTCGAGCAGCAGCGAGCGCGCGATCGCCACCGTCTGGCGCTGGCCGCCCGACAGTGAAGCGACCACTTCGCGGACACTCGGGATGCGCGCCGAAAGCTCGTTGAGCAGCGTCCAGGCGCGCACTTCCATCGCCACCTCGTCCAGCCGCAGCGGGCTGAGTTCGCGGCCAAGGAAGATGTTGGCGACGATGTCGAGGTTCTCGCACAGCGCCAGGTCCTGGAACACGGTGGCGATACCGAGCGTCAGCGCGGCACTCGGATCGGCAAGCGTCACCGGCTTGCCGCGAAAACTGATCGTGCCTGAGCTCGGCTGATGCACGCCGGCCAGGATCTTGACCAGGGTCGACTTGCCGGCGCCATTGTCGCCGACCAGCGCCACCACTTCGCCTGCATGAACATCGAGATCGATGTCGGTGAGCGCCGAAACGGCGCCGAAATTCTTCGAAACGCCGCGCAGGCTGAGCACCAGCTCGCCTGCCGGAACCGGTTCGTCCGAGGTATCGGTCATGCCAGGAAGCCTTTCAAAACCGGTTCAAAAATTTCGCATGAGCGCTGCCTGGCCACCGCGCGGGTGGCCAGGCAGCGGAGCGGGCAAGGGTCGCGGTCAGTTCCCGATGCCCAGCTTCTTGCAGCCTTCCGCGTAACGATCGACGCAGAGCTCGGCCGCGGTGTTGATCTTCTTGTCGATGATCTCGGCCTTCAGGTTTTCCTGCGTCACAACAGCCGGCGTGAACAGCTGCGAGGGCGTATCGTACAGCGTCATCTCGGCCTTAGGCGTCTCGCCAGAAAGTAGCTTGATGGCGATGTTGGCGGCGGCCGCCGCCACGATCTCGCTCGGCTTGGAGATGGTGTTGTACTGGTCGCCGGCGATGATCAGCTGCAAGGCTGCGATGGTCGCGTCATTGCCGGTCACCGGCGGCACCGGATCGACGCCGGCCGCCTTGAAGGCCGCGATGGCGCCGCCACCGGTGCCGTCATTGGCGGCAACCACGCCGAGGATTTTCGGGCCGAAGCGGGTGATCTGGCCGCCGGCCCATTGCTGCGCCTTCGGCGGCGCCCATTCCGGCGTGTCGTATTCGGCCAGGATCTTGTAGCCGCTGTTGTCGAGGCCGGCATGGATGCCCTTCTTGATCAGGCCGGCCGCCGCGTCGGTCGGCGAACCGTTGATCTGTAAAACGCCGCCGGTGGCCGGATCGACCTTCAGCGCCTTCAGGTGCTCGACCAGCGAATCGGCGATGGCCTTGCCGATGCCTTCATTGTTGAACGAGACATAGAAGTCGGCCGGCGCTGTCGGGATTGGCCGGTCATAGGCTATGACCTTGATGCCCTGGCTCTGCGCCAGCTTGACCAGCGAGGCGGCGGCGGTCGAGTCGACGGGGTCGAGCACAATCGCCTTGGCGCCCTGCGAGATCACCGAGTTGAACTGCTGCTGCTGGCGCGAGGCGTCGGCATCGGCGTTCTGGTAGAGCACCTTGCAGCCCGGGCATAGCTTCTTCATCTCGGCGGCGAAGCCGGGATAATCATGCTGTTCGTAACGGGTCGAGGCCTGATCAGGCATCAGGAAGGCGACGGTGGCGTCGGTGACTTCGGCTGCCTTGGCGATAGCGGCGGTGCCTGCCAGCAGCGACAGCGCAAGCGCTGCCATGCCGGCGGACTTGCCAGTGGACTTCAATGAAATTGAAAGTTTGGTCATTCGGTCTTCTCCGTTTCTGGATATGTTGTAAGAAGGTCGTTGACTGCTTTGGTGGTCTGAAGACACCCATCCACCCTCGCCCCAACTGCAGGGGAACCAGGGTCCGGCGCTGGACTTTCGAGCCGCGCCGACGTCCTCCGCCGACGGAGGAATTCGAGACAAGCGTTCCCCATCGCGAACCGCTCAACGCGGCTCACGTCCGTCATGCAAAAGAAAAATCCTCCCTTGGTTCCTCCCTGGCTCCTCCGTTAAGCGGCTTTTCCCGCGTTGATGTTGTCGGCCAGCAGGCGCCTGAAGCGCGAGGGCGGCATGCCCTTCTCCGCCAGGAACTGCCGGTTGAAATTGGACAGGTTGTTGAAGCCGACCTCGTAGCAGATGTCGGTGATCGAGGCCTGCTCGTCGCTCATCAGGATCTGGCAGGCGAGATTGATGCGCAGCCGCTTGACGTAC
>NZ_RZQE01000479.1:0-4467 GCF_004022955.1 Mesorhizobium sp. M7A.F.Ca.US.002.01.1.1
TGTCGGTGGACTGGCCGACCAGGCGGCCAGGCATCAGCCGCGTCAGCCTGTCGGAGACGGCGCAATAGGCCGCGTGCGGGCCGCCAAAGCCCATCGGCACGCCAAAGCGCTGCATCGGGCCGACGGCGATGTCGGCGCCAAGCTTGGCCGGCGCGTCGGTCAGCGTCAGGCCGAGCGGGTCGGCGATGAAGACGACGAGGGCGCCGGTCGCGTGTGCCTTGTCGATCGCTGCCTTGTGGTCGCCATAGACGCCAAATGTATCCGGCCAGGAGACAAGCAGGGCGGCGGTGTTGTCGTCGATCGTCTCGCCATCGATCTCGATGCCGAGCGGCTCGGCGCGGGTGCGCACCACGTCCAGCGTCTGCGGGTGCGGCGTGCCGGCAAGTGCTACCTTGGTGCGCTTGTCGCGGTGATGGCGCAGCGCAATGCCGACCGCCTCGGCCACGGCGGTTGCTTCATCCAGCAGCGACGCCGATGCCACCGGCAGGCCGGTCAGTTCGGTGACCAGGGTCTGGAAGTTGAACAGCATTTCCAACCGGCCCTGGCTGATCTCGGCCTGATAGGGCGTGTAGGCCGTATACCAGGCCGGGTTCTCGAACAGATTGCGCTGGATAACCGGCGGCACATGGACGCCGTGATAACCGGCGCCGATGAAGCTCTTCAGCACCGTATTCCCGGCCATGACAGCCGAAAGCTCAGCCAGCGCTTCCGCCTCGCTCGCTGGTGCCGGCAGGGCAAGCGGCCGATCGAGCCGGATCGACTTCGGGACGGACTGGCTGATCAGCGTCTCGATCGAGGGCACGCCGATGGCGGCCAGCATGGCTCTGGTATCGTTGAGGCCGGGACCGATATGGCGGGCCGAGAAGGGGTAGGGTGCTGCGGTCATCTCAATAAGTCCTGATATCAACCGATATGGGCTTTGTAGGCGGCCTCATCCATGAGACCGGCGAGCTGGCTTTCGTCGGCAAGCTTCATCTTCCACAGCCAGCCGGCCCCTGTTGCGGCCGAATTGACCAGTGACGGATCCGACGACAGCGTGCCGTTGGCCTCGGTGATCTCGCCGTCGACTGGTGCATAGACATCGGACGCCGCCTTGACGGATTCGACCACGACGGCGGTGTCGCCCTTGGTCAATTTCTTTCCCGTCTCCGGCAGTTCGACGAAGACGAGGTCGCCGAGCTGCTCCTGCGCGTAATCAGTGATGCCGACCGTGGCGATGCCGCCCTCGACGCGGAGCCACTCGTGATCTGATGTGAAATAGGTTGTTGCCATTGAGATCATCCTTTTCGGTAGCGATGCGGTGTGAAGGGCAGGGAGCTGATATCGACTGGGATTTTCGTGCCGCGCACATCGGCGAAAACCCGAATTCCGGGCTTTGCCAGAGGTGTCGAGACATAGCCCATGGCGACCGGATGGCCGGCCGAGGGGCCGAAGCCGCCCGACGTGACATGGCCGGCCGGGTTGCCGTCGGCGTCGAAGAGCGCGGCACCGCCACGCACCGGTTGGCGGCCTTCCGGCTTCAAACCGACGCGCTTTTGCGCGGGTCCTCGTTCCACCGCGGCGCGGAGCGCATCGGCGCCGATGAAAGTGCCGGAAGCGCGGATGTCCTTTGGGATTGCCCACATCAAGGCGGCGCTGGCCGGGTCGGTTTCCGGTGTGATGTCCTGGCCATGCAGGCAGAGACCGGCCTCCAGGCGCAGGCTGTCGCGCGCGGCCAGGCCGATCCACAGCACGCGCTCGTCTCCGAGCAGCTTCGCGACGAGGTCGCGTGCATCGGCCTCCGGCAAGCCGATCTCGAACCCGTCCTCGCCGGTATAGCCCGACCGGCTCATGAACCAGTTCTTGCGCGGTTCGACCCCATGCATGAACAGCAGCGAGCCGGTCTCGATGCCGGCGCGGGAAAGGGCGGCCCAGGCTTCAGGACCCTGGATGGCCAGGAAGACGCGGTCGAGCGGCTCGATCCTGGCGTCGAAATCCGCGGCAAGTGCACGCAAATGCTTTTCGTCGCCTACGGCGTTGCCGGCATTGGCGACCACCATGAACCTGGCATCGCCAAGCCTGGTGACGATCAGGTCGTCGAGGATGCCGCCTGCTTCGTTGAGGAAAAAGGACAGTTTGGATTGCGAGATTTCGAGCGCGCCGGCATCCAGTGGGCAGGCACGGTTGAGCAGTGCCGCCGCTTCCGGTCCGCTGACCTCGAACAGCTTCATATGCGAGATGTCGAACAGGCCGGCCTGCTCGCGGGTGTGAAGGTGTTCCTTCATGACGCCGGCCGGATAGGTCAGCGGCATCGACCAGCCGGCAAAGGCGCCGAAGCGCGCACCGGCGGCCATATGGATATCTTCAAGGGGAAGGTGTTTTGTGTCGTCGCCCGTCATGTCGTCTCCAGAGTCGCACGCAATCGGTCGCGAATGGCGACCAGTCCGTGCCCCTCTGTCTGAAGCCTGAGAGACTCGCGCAGCCGGAACTCTGTCAGCGGCGCTTACACCTTCGGCGCGGGGGCAAGCCCCGACTTTCCAGAGTGTCTTTCCCGTCTACGGTTCTTTTGCCTGAGAGATTTCGGGCGATTTCCCCTTCGGCGACAGCTCTCGCTGTTCTCTCCCGCAAACAGGTAGGACTCAAGACCCTGAGTCCTCGACGCGCCATCCATAGCTTGCGCGCGACGGCTTGTCACCTGTCAGCAACATCTAAAGCGCGTGCATGTCGTTCTTCAAACCGCGGCACGCTGTCAGGCGACATGCGTTGGCGACAAGTCTTCACTAACCACGCCGTTTGCCGGTTTTTCAAGACACTGCTGATATGTTGGCTTGTATGACGCTATCGGGCCGGCGCTTGGCGACGGCGGACGGGGACGACAAATGGGCGAATTGATCATGAGCGCGCCGGTGGCCGGGCTGACCTCGAAAAGCCGCATCGCCGCGGAGGACGTGGCGATGTTGCGCCATGAAGTGTTCGGCGACGGCGTCGTGACGCGTGGCGAGGCCGAGGCGCTGTTCGCGCTCGATGCCACGGCGAAGGACAAATGCCAGGAATGGCCGCCCTTCTTCATTGAGGCGGTCACCGACTATATCGTCCACCAGGAAAAGCCGTCGGGCTATATCTCGCAGGACAATGCCGACTGGCTGATCCGCACGATCTCGCGCGACGGCATGGTCGACAGCCGGACCGAACTCGAATTGCTGGTGCATGTGCTGGAACAGGCGAAATCGTCGCCGGCCCAGCTTTGTGTGTATGCGCTGGAGCAGGTGGCGCATGCCGTCATTGACGGCAAGGGGCCGCTGATGCTCGGCGGCGTGCTGGCTCCGGGCCTCGTCGCGCAGGCGGAGGTCGAGCTTTTGCGCCGGATCCTCCATGCCCATGGCGGCGACGGCAACATCGCCATCACGCGCGCCGAGGCCGAGGTGCTGCTCAAGATCAACGAGCGGACTGCTCAAGGACAAAACGATCCGTCCTGGAACGAGCTGTTCGTCAAGGCGATCGCCAATTTCGTCATGTGCTCGGCCGGCTACGAAGCACCGACGCGCGACGTGGCGCTGCGCCATGACGCCTTCCTCGAACATGCCGATCCGGAAATCGGCGGCTTCTTCAGCCGCATGATCTCCGGCGGGCTTGCCGGCATCATGGAGGCCTACCGATCTCCTGGCGACATCGAAGCCGAATGGGAAGCCAAGAACAGGGCGGCCGAGGCCCTGGCCCGCCGTGCCGAGACGATCGATGCCGGCGAAGCCGGCTGGCTGATCGAACATATCGGCGTCGACAGGCCACTTTACGAGAACGAACGCGCGCTGCTGACCCTGATCAAGCACGCCTCGCCGGAAATTCACCCGGCGCTCAGGCCGCTGCTCGACAAGGTTGCCTGACCGGCCAGGGATTGCTTAATCGGTTCCGGGATGCTGGTCAGATCTGATCGACGTCGACGTATATCCGGGCCAGGCCTTCCCGGACGGTCGACATGGCATCGGCGACACTGATGTCGATGTGGTCATGCATGAGCCTTGCGGCCGTGTCGGCATCGCGAGCTACCATGGCTCGGGCGATTTCGCTGTGTTCGGTGTAGGTCGTCGACAGTCGCCGGTGCTTCTCCACTTCGATCTTGCGAACGAAATGGATGCGCGTGTTGATGCCTTCGAGCATGCGCGCCAGTTCGGGATTGCCTGACAGCCTGGCGATGCGGATGTGAAACTCCTCGTCCCTGGCGGTCAGCTCGGCGCTGGAAAACGAGTCGGCGCGCGCCATGGTGAGCGTCCACCAGTCGACGAGCGCGGCGAGCTCTTCATTGGTCGCGCGCTGGATCGCCAGCCTGACGGAGCGCTCCTCAAGCACCGCCCGCACGTCGGAAAGATTGACGACCTCGTCGACATCGAAGCCGCGGCAAAAGAAGCCGCGATTGGTCTGGAAGGTGATGAGTTCCTCCGTGACCAGCCGCTGGAGGGCCTCCCGGATCGGGCTGCGGCTGACATTCAGCCT
>NZ_RZQE01000047.1:0-22924 GCF_004022955.1 Mesorhizobium sp. M7A.F.Ca.US.002.01.1.1
CGCCGCGTCCAGCCGGCTTGAAATGTCTTCGAGCCGGCTCTCCAGTCCGCGGATCGCCGCTTCGCCCGCGGGATCGGGCACACGCGTTTCAAGGCGCCTGGCGAGCGCCGTAAAGCGGGCATCGATGGCTTCCATGATGCCGACGCTGTCGACCTGCGGCATGCGCTGGTCGAGCCTGTCAGCAACCTCGTCCAGCCTGCGCTCGAGATCGCGGAACAGCATGTTGCCCTGCTCGATGGCGTCACCCTGGCGGCGTTCCATCATGCTCGACAGGACGTCGAAGCGTTGCTCCAGCCCATGGAAGATGTAGTCGGCGTCAGGCATGGCGGGTGCCTGGTCGATCTTGTCGGCGATGAATGCGATCTGCTTGGCCAGGCGCTCCATCGCCTGCTCCGGCAGATTGGCGCGGCCGGCGAGTTCGTCGACCCGGCCCGACAGCGTGCTCAACCGGTCCATGACAGCGTTGCCGGGACGATCCTGCGCCACTTCCTGGATCTGGCCGGCAAGCGAGTCGATCCGTCTCTCTATGCGCTCGAAAGCCTCGTGGTCGAATGAATTGGCTTGCGCGGCGACCGTCGATGCCACGATGGCGCGGGAAATCTCGTCCAGCCGCTCGTCGATCATGCCAAGCGTGTCGCTGCCGCGATTGTCTTGCTGGCTGGCGAAATGGTCGACAGCGCCGGCAAGCGTGCGCACCTTCTCCTCCAGCGAGCGCAGCGACAACGATTCCGGCAAATTGTTGACGGCATTGCTGATCTGCTCGAGCCGGGCGGTGAGAGCAGACAGGCCCGGGTCGTCCGAGCGCTTGCGCTGGTCGGCGTCGACGCGGTCTTCGAACGCCGTCCAGCGGCGATCGAAATCGTCCCAGCGGCGGTCGACCTTCTGCACGCTCTCTTCGCGTGCCAGCGTTTCGAGTGCGGCTTTGACCTGTTCGAGCTCGAGCCGCAGCATGTTGACGCTTCTGTCGTCGCTCTTCTCGGCCAGGGTCTGGATGGCGCCCGAAAGACGCTCGAACTCAAGGCCGAGTTCAGCACTGCCCTTGGCCGAAGCACCGGGCCTTGCGCCTGACTGGAAGGCCCGCTCGATGTCCTTGCGCAGCGCTTCGAATTCCCGCTGCAGGCCTGCGGTCATCTGGTGGCGCAATTCCTCGCGCATGCCGCGCAATTCGCCGGCGATCTTGCCGACCATGGCAACGCCATCCTCCTGGCCGCGCACGCGATCGATATCGCGGGCAATGGCCTGGTAATTCTGCTCGAAAGCGGCGGCTCCCTGCATCGGGCTCTTCGGACGCGACGCGGGCTGCGGGTCCTCATACCAGCGCTGCTGGCCAGAGGGCCGGGCGGCGGGGTAGCGCGCATCGGCACCATATTGGCGGGGATCGGGTTGGCGGAGTTCGGGACGTGCCATCGGATCCTCGCGCGTCCGCTCCAGCCGCTGCTCCAGTGTCTCCAGCGACTGGTTCAACTGATCGAGCGTGGTCTGCGGCCTGCGCTGCCTGCCGGCATTGAGTGTATCGAGATAGGACCGCTTGCTGTTCATCGGTGCGTCCGTCTTTCAGAATGGCTGGCTCGCGGCCAGTTCCCCCAGGTCCCTATCGGAACGAAGGCGACCGGCGGCGATGCCGCGGCGGAAGACGAGCTTCCCGGGCTCTCGCCCGCGCTCCGAAAAACCGTGAAAAATTCGATACAGGATAAACACGGGTAGCCGACGCGCCCACATTTCCCCCAACGTGGTAAACAACGCGTTAACCAAACTTAAGAAATCGAAAGGATGTTGGCTGCCGGCCTGACGGTGCGGCATAAAGGGCGGGGCGCAGAACGCCCTTGCGTCATCCTGCGGCAATCGGTATAGAATTGACGTAAACGTAAAAGGCGCATTGAGCGCATGTTTGCGATTTGTTTGTTGAAACCACGACTGGAAGCAGGCCCCCGCTTCCAGTCAGGCGACGCACGGTCCAGGACCGCGACGCCACCAGACGGGGAAAGCCAGTGACCATGAAGCTTATCTCGGCCGGCGAGACCGCGGCCAATACCAATATGTCTGCCGAAGCCGGCGAGGACCTCGTCCGCATCGGCGAGATGGCGAAGAAATATGGAGTGACGCTGCGCACGCTGCGTTTCTACGAAGACAAGGGCCTGCTCAACCCGCAGCGCGACGGTTCGACCCGTCTCTACACGCGCCGCGACAAGGCCCGCCTCAAGCTGATCCTGCTTGGCCGCAAGGTCGGATTCTCGCTGCGCGACGTCAAGCAGATGATGGATCTCTACGATCCCACCGGTTCAAACACCAAGCAGCTCAAGCTTGCGCTGGACAAGTCGGAAAAGCAGCTTGCCCGCCTGCAGAAGCAACGGGCGCTGATCGACGACGCCATCAACGAGCTCAGCGGCTCGATGTCGGCGGTGCGCCAGATGCTGAGCGAGCGTTCGGCGCCGCAGGCGAGCGCCGCCAGCTGAAGCAATTCCGTCAGGAATTGCGCCAGACACCAAGTCGTCTGCTGATTGTCCGAGTTCTGTCTAGCCGCGTGGCCTGCCACGCGGCTTTTCGTTGTCCTGGCCCACTCTTATGGCCTTTCGGCGCTGGCTTGCGCAACGTCGCGCCGCTACGCTCATTGCTCCAGGGGGCGGGGAATCTTGTCGCATCGAGAAAATTGACGTTTACGCAAACGTCAATTTTTGCTATCCCGCTCCCAATATGGGTCCGCATGCCGCCCTGGCTTGTCTTCGGGGCATTCGGACCGGGTTTGCAGGGTGGAGAAAAAGCATGCCGACATACAGGGCTCCGGTCCAGGATACGCTGTTCGTGCTCAACGAGGTTCTGGGTTATCAGCGTTATTCGAACCTTCCCGGATTTGCCGACGCCACGCCCGATGTGCTCGAGGCGATCCTCGCCGAAGGCGCCAAGCTCGCCGAAAACGTCATGCATCCGCTGAACCGTGTCGGCGACATGGAAGGCTGTGTGCGTCACGACGATGGCTCGGTGACCACGCCGAAAGGCTTCAGGGAGGCCTTCGACCAGTACCGCGAGGGCGGCTGGATGGGATTGGCCGCACCCGTCGAGTTCGGCGGCCAGGGCCTGCCCTATGCCGTGCACACCGCCGTCGCCGAATATATGGTCTCGGCCAATATGTCCTTGATGATGTATCCTGGCCTGACGCAGGGCGCGATCGCGGCAATCATCACCCACGGCACCGACGAGCAGAAGGCGACATGGTTGCCGAGGATGATCGAGGGTGCCTGGACCGGCACCATGAACCTGACCGAGCCGCATTGCGGCACGGATCTCGGCCTGTTGCGGACCAAAGCGGTGCCGAACGGCGATGGCACCTATAAGATTTCAGGCCAGAAGATCTTCATCTCGGCCGGCGAACACGACATGTCGGACAACATCGTCCATCTGGTGCTGGCCCGCATCGAGGGTGCGCCGGAAGGCGTCAAGGGCATCTCGCTGTTCATCGTGCCGAAGCTCAAGCTCGACCCGTCGGGCAATCCGGGCAACAGGAACACCGTCTCCTGCGGCTCGATCGAGGAGAAGATGGGCATCCACGGCAATTCGACCTGCGTCATGAACTATGACGAGGCTGAGGGCACGCTGCTCGGCGAGCCCAATGGCGGCCTGAAGGCGATGTTCACGATGATGAACGAGGCGCGCCTCGGTGTCGGCCTGCAGGGGTTGTCGCTGTCGGAGATCGCCTATCAGAACGCTGTCGGCTACGCCAAGGACCGTTTGCAGGGCCGCTCATTGTCTGGGCCGAAGGCGCCGGACAAGAAGGCCGATCCAATCATCGTCCATCCCGACATCCGCCGCAGCCTGATGACCATGAAAGCCTTCAACGAGGCCGGCCGCGCGCTGGCGCTGTGGACGGCGATCAAGTCCGACATCGCCCACCGCTCCGGCGATGACAAGGATCGCCAGGCCGCCGACGACTACACCGGCCTGATGACGCCGGTGGTCAAGGGCGTGCTCACCGACAAAGGGTTCGACCACGCCGTCATGGCGCAGCAGGTGTTCGGCGGTCACGGTTATATCGAAGAGCACGGCATGAGCCAGTTCGTGCGCGATGCCCGCATCGCCATGATCTATGAAGGCGCCAATGGCATCCAGGCGCTCGACCTCGTCGGCCGCAAGCTTGGTTTGCATGGCGGCCGCGCCGTGCAGGCCTTCTTCAAGGAGGTCGGCGAATTCTGCGAGGAGAACCGCGCTAACGAGAAGATGGCGCCGTTCACTAAGGCGTTGAAGAAAGGTCTCAACGATTTGCAGGCGGCGACCATGTGGCTGGTGCAGAACGGCATGGCCAAGCCCGACAATGCGGGTGCCGCCTCGACCGACTACATGCATCTCTTCGGCCTGGTCGCTCTGGGCTATATGTGGGCGCAGATGGCCAAGGTGGCACTTGGTAAGACGGACGCCAATGGCGCGCAATCTTTCTACGGCAACAAGGTCGTGACGGGGCGCTTCTTCATGGAGCGGATCATGCCGGAGACATCGGCTCATCTCGCCCGCATTTCGAGCGGCGCCGACACATTGATGGCACTGCTGGCGGAAGCGTTCTAAGCTCGACCTCACTGGCCTTTCTGTCTGTCGATACGCGGAGGAAATCGTGGCGACAAATCCCGCCGAAGTGCTCTCTTTGCCGAAGCCCGCCTGGGCGGCGGACGAGGTCGGCATGCTCTACGACATGGCGCATCGCTTCATGTCGGAGGAGATCGCGCCGCGCTACGACGAGTTCGAGAAGAACGAGATGGTCGATCGCGAAAGCTGGCTGAAGGCAGGTTCCGCCGGCCTGCTCTGCGCTTCTATGCCGGAGGAATATGGCGGCTCCGGCGGCACCTTCGCGCATGAGAGCGCCATCATCGAGGCCATTGGCCATGTCGGCGTCGACGGGTTCGGCATCGGCCTGCACAATTCGATCGTCGCCCCTTATATCCTCCACTACGGCTCCGAGGAGCAGAAAAAGAAATGGCTGCCGAAGCTGGCGACCGGCGAGCTGATCGGCGCCATCGCCATGACCGAGCCCGGCGCCGGCTCCGATCTGCAGGGCGTCAAGACGCGGGCGCAGAAGGATGGCAACCACTACAAGATCAATGGTTCCAAGACCTTCATCACCAACGGCCAGCTTGCGAACTTCATCATCGTCGTCACCAAGACCGATCCGGAGAAGGGCGCCAAGGGCACCTCGCTGATCGTCGTCGAGACCGACGAGGTCGAAGGTTTCCAGCGCGGCCGTAACCTCGACAAGATCGGGCTCAAGGCCAACGACACGTCGGAGCTGTTCTTCAACGACATGCGCGTGCCGACCTCCAATTTGCTCGGCCACGAGGAAGGTCAGGGCTTCGTCCAGTTGATGCAGCAACTGCCGCAGGAGCGGCTGCAGATCGGCACAGGCGCCATCGCCATGATCGAGCGGGCGCTGGCGTTGACCATCGACTACGTCAAGGAGCGCAAGGCGTTCGGCAAGGCGATCATCGATTTCCAGAACACCCAGTTCAAGCTGGCCGAACTCAAGACCGAGGCCACCATCGGCCGCGTCTTCTACAATGATTGCGTCGCCCGCCACATCGCGGGCGGCCTCGATCCCGTGACAGCGTCGATGGCCAAGTACTGGCTCAGCGACCTGCAGGGAAAAGTCGTCGACGAATGCCTTCAACTGCATGGCGGCTATGGCTACATGAATGAATACCCGATCGCCCGCATGTTCCGCGACGCCCGCGTCCAGCGCATCTACGGCGGCACCAACGAGATCATGAAATTGCTGATCGGACGCTCTCTCTGAAGGCGACATCAGGCAAACCCAAGGAGCAAGCAAATGGCTGAAGCTTATGTCTATGACGCCGTGCGCACACCGCGCGGCAAGGGCAAGAAAGACGGATCGCTGCACGAGGTGCCGGCGGTGCGGCTTGCCGCCAAGACGCTCGAAGCGCTGCGCGACCGCAATGGGCTGGACACTGCAAACGTCGACGACATCATCTTCGGCTGCGTCGATCCGGTCGGCGAGGCGGGTTCGGTCATTCCGCGCGCCGCCGCCTTCGAGGCCGGCTACGACACCAAGGCGCCCGGCATGCAGATCTCACGCTTCTGCGCTTCCGGGCTCGACGCCATCAATTTCGGTGCCGCCAAGATCGCGCAGGGAGCGGACGAGATCGTCATTGCCGGCGGTGTCGAATCGATGTCGCGCGTCGGCATGGGCGCCTCGGGCGGTGCCTGGTTCATGGATCCTTCGGTCGGCCTGCCCGGCTGGTTCGTGCCGCAAGGCATCTCGGCCGACCTGATCGCCACCAAATACGGCTTCAGCAGAGACGACGTCGACGCCTATGCGGTCGAGAGCCAGAAGCGCGCCGCCAAATCCTGGGCGGATGGCCGCTTCAAGAAATCCGTCATCCCGATCAAGGACCAGAACGGCCTGACCATCCTCGACCATGACGAGCATATGCGCCCGTCGACCGACATGCAGTCGCTGGCCTCGCTCAACCCGTCCTTCGTCATGCCCGGCGAAATGGGCGGCTTCGATGCGGTCGCGGTGCAGAAGCATCCCGAAGTGGAAGAGGTCAACCACGTCCATCATGCCGGCAATTCGTCCGGCATCGTCGATGGTGCGGCGGCCGTGCTGCTCGGTTCGAAGAAGGCCGGCAAGGCGATGGGGCTGAAGCCCCGCGCGCGTATCCGCACCTTCGCCAACATCGGCTCCGAGCCTGTGCTGATGCTGACCGGTCCGGTCGACGTCACCGAGAAGCTGTTGAAGCGCGCCAAGATGAAGCTCTCGGACATCGACCTGTTCGAGCTCAACGAAGCCTTCGCTTCGGTGGTGCTGCGCTACATGCAGGCTTTCGACATTCCGCATGACAAGATCAACGTCAATGGCGGTGCCATCGCCATGGGTCATCCGCTCGGCGCCACCGGCGCGATGATCTTCGGCACGGTGCTGGACGAACTCGAGCGGCGCGATCTCAACACCGCTCTGGTGACGCTGTGCATCGGCGCCGGCATGGGCACCGCAACCATCATCGAACGCGTCTGACGGGGAGAGAAACGATGAGCTACACCAATTTCGCCCTCGACACCGACGCCGACGGCATTGCGCTGGTCACCTGGGACATGCCCGGCCGTTCGATGAACGTCTTCACCGAAGAGGCGATGCGGGAATTGAACGCCATTGTCGACAAGGTGGCTGGTGACGCCGCCATCAAGGGCGCCGTGATCACCTCCGGCAAGGATACCTTCTCCGGCGGTGCAGATATCTCTTTGCTGCAGAAGATGCTGACGACCTTCGCCGCGGAAAAGGGCAAGGACGCCGAAAAGGCGACCAAGGCGCTGTTCGACAATGCCGGCATGATGACCGGCCTGTTCCGCAAGCTGGAAACTTGCGGAAAGCCGTGGGTGTCGGCGATCAACGGCACCTGCATGGGCGGCGCCTTCGAATTGTCGCTCGCCTGCCACGGCCGTGTCGCCGCCGATAGCGACAAGGTGAAGATGGCGCTTCCCGAGGTGAAGATCGGCATCTTCCCGGGCGCCGGCGGCACCCAGCGCGTGCCGCGGCTGACCGATCAGCAGCAGGCGTTGCAGATGCTGACCTCCGGCCAGACGCTGTCGCCGCAGAAGGCCAAGTCGATGGGCCTGATCCATGAGATCGCCGAGCCGGCCAGGTTGGTCGAGACCGCCAAGGCGATGATCAGGAATGGGCTGAAGCCGGTGGCGCCATGGGACGAGAAAGGTTTCAAGCTGCCAGGCGGCCAGATCTATTCGCCGGCCGGTTTCAATCTGTGGCCGCCGGCGATCGCCATCCTGCGCCGCGAGACTTATGGTAACTATCCGGCCGCCGCCGCGATCCTCAAATGCGTCTATGAAGGCCTGCTGGTGCCGTTCGACACCGCCTTGCGCATCGAGCAGCGCTATTTCACCGAGATCATGCAGACCAGGGAAGCGGCGGCGATGATCCGCTCGCTGTTTGTGTCGCTGCAGGAACTGAACAAGGGCGCCCGCCGCCCGGCCGGCGTGCCCGAAACCAAGTTCAAGAAGATCGGCATTCTCGGCGCCGGCTTCATGGGCGCCGGCATCGCCTATGTCACCGCCAAGGCCGGCATCCCGGTGGTGCTGCTCGACCGTGATCTGGAGTCGGCCGCCAAGGGCAAGGCGCATTCCGACAGCCTGGTCTCGGATCAGGTCAAGAAGGGCCGCGCCAAGCCGGAGGACAAGGACAAACTGCTGTCGCTGATCACGCCGACGGCGGACTACGCCGACCTTGCCGGCTGCGATCTGGTGGTCGAGGCGGTGTTCGAGGATTCGGGCGTCAAGAAGAGCGCCACCGAACAGGCGGAAGCCGTGTTGAAGCCATCGGCGATCTTCGCGTCGAACACCTCCACCATCCCGATCTCGTCGCTGGCCAAGAATTCGGCGCGGCCGAAGAATTTCATCGGCATCCATTTCTTCTCGCCGGTCGACAAGATGATGCTGGTCGAGATCATTTTGGGCAAGAAGACCGGCGACAAGGCGCTGGCCACCGCGATCGACTTCGTTCGCGCCATCAAGAAGACGCCGATCGTCGTCAACGACACGCGCGGCTTCTACGTCAACCGCTGCGTGCTGCGCTACATGTCGGAAGCCTACAAGATGCTGATCGAAGGTGTGCCCGCGCCGATGATCGAGAACGCGGCGAAGGCAGCCGGCATGCCGGTCGGCCCCCTGGCACTGACCGACGAAACGGCCATCGACCTTGCCGAGAAGATCATGAAGCAGACCATCAGGGATTTGGGCGACAAGGCGGTCGATCCCAAGCAGATGGCGCTGATCAACACCATGGTCGACGATCACGGCCGCTTCGGCCGCAAGAATGGCAAGGGTTTTTACGATTATCCGGCAAAGCCCGCCAAGAAGAAGCTGTGGCCGGGCCTCAAGGCGCTCTATCCGCAGCTTGCGCCCGAGAAGGTCGATTATGAGGAGCTGCAGCAGCGGCTTCTGGTCACCATCGCGCTGGAAGCGGCACGGGTGATGGAAGAAGGCATCGTCACCGACCCGCGCGAGGCCGATGTCGGCTCGATCCTCGCCTTCGGCTTCGCGCCCTATACCGGCGGTGCGCTGTCCTACATCGACGGCATCGGCGCCAAGGCGTTCGTCAAGATCGCCAGAAACCTGCAGAAGAAATACGGCGCCGAGTTCAAGGCGCCCAAGCTGCTGCTCGACATGGCCGAGAAGGGTGAGAGATTCTATCAGCGCTTCGATCCCTATGCGAAAGGCGAGACCAGGAAAGCGGCGTGAGTAAGCCTTGCACTGTGGACAAGATGGCGGTCCGGGGTTAGAACAGGGAAGGTATTTTTTCCTGTTCAAAGGAGAGCGACACATGCTCTCGCATGACCGTGTCTGGGCTGCCATTGATGCTCTTGCCGAGCGCTATTCGCTTTCGGCCTCGGGGCTGGCCAAGCGTGCGGGGCTCGATTCCACCGCCTTCAACAAGTCGAAGCGCCTGTCGTCGGATGGCCGGCCGCGCTGGCCCTCGACCGAATCACTGGCAAAGATCATGGAGGCAACGGGCGCCTCCCTCGACGAATTCACCGGTTTGATTGAAGGTCGGGCCGGGGCCAGCCATGCGGCTTCGGTCGCCCGCCGAAGCTCCGTGCCGCTGCTCGGCTTTGCCCAGGCCGGCGCCGGCGGCTTCTTCGACGATGCCGGCTTTCCAGCCGGGCAGGGCTGGGATCTGATCGAACTGCCGACGCAATCGACCGAGAGTTCCTATGCTTTGCAGGTGCAGGGCGATTCCATGCTGCCGCTCTACCGCAATGGCGACGTCCTCATCGTCGAACCGGGCGCCGTTACCCGCAAGGGCGATCGCGTCGTCGTCAAGACCACATCAGGCGAAGTGATGGCCAAGGTGCTCGAGCGCCAGACCGTCAGGTCGATTGCGCTGGTCTCGCTCAATCCCGATCATCCCGACCGCGATATTCCCATGCGCGATGTCGAATGGGTGGCGCGGATTGTCTGGGCAAGCCAATAGGTTAAGCTGGTGCGGCTTCTCCATCACGCGCTGGCGGTTCTGATGGTCCCTGTGATGGCAGCCATCGTCGTCACTGGCGGTCGCACTCTGAAAGGTAGTGAAAGCGTCATCACCGTGGACCAGCTTGATCCGGGCGCCGATGCGATGGCGCAGCAGGCTGCCGGGACGCTGCCCGAGGAGCCGGCTACATCGGCCATTGCAGCTCCGCAGCCGCCGAAGCCGGCGACGCATTCGAGGGCGATCGATCCCGAAATCGTCGCGCCGCCGGAACTGCCCGCCGACGGGCTTGAACGGATCGAGCCGCGCGAGCCGCTGAGCAAACTCGCGCTGGCCGTGCCGCCCAAGCCGAAAATGCCTGACGACTGGAACGGCACAAAGCTGTTCCAGCCGGTTGCGCCGGCCGCCGGCTTGATCGAGGCGAAGGGCTACTCGGTCGCGGTTTCCGGCATCGACATCGTCAGGCAGGACGAGATTTGCAGCGAGGACGGCAAGTCCTGGCCGTGCGGTGTCCGGGCGAGGACAGCGTTCCGCGCCTTCCTGCGCGGCCGCGCGGTGGTCTGCACGGTGCCGCCGCAGGGCGGCCGCGACCTGATCGCAGCCGAGTGCCGGATCGGCAAGCAGGATGTCGGTCAGTGGCTGGTCGAAAATGGCTGGGCGCGCGCCGCCAAGGGCGGCCCCTATGTCGAGGCCGGCGACAAGGCGCGCACGGGCAGGAAGGGCATTTTCGGATCGGCGCCTGATCTGTCCGGCATGCCGGCGATGCCGGCCGCGCCAGGCCCGGCACCTCAGGCGCCGGGTTCGATCCTGGAAGAGGTCGACGGCGTGCTCAAGCCAGCTGACCAGCCAGCGCCCGCTCAATGAGCGCACGCGTCTCGGCAACGCCGTAGAGTGCTGCGAACGAGCCGAAGCGCGGGCCGCGCTCCTGGCCGATCAGCACCTGGTAGATCATCTGGAAGAAGGCGCCCGATACGCCGGGGCCGCCTTCCGGGCTCTGCTTGGAATGATCCTGATAGCGCTCGATCCTGCGTGCGACGTTGAGCGAGGCGTTCTGGATCGCTTCGCCGCTGGCGTCCGCCGGCAGCGCGCCAAGTGCTTCGTCGAGCGCTGCCAGCGCTTCGCGCTCGACCTCGTCGGCGGGCCGGAAGGTTTTCGTCGGCTTCACGAAATCGTCGAAATAGCGGATCGCATGGCCGACCAGCCGGTCGAGCTCTGGATGCGTCGCCGGCGTCACGCCTTGCGTATGACGTGAAATGAATCCCCACAGCACATCCTTGTTCTGCGCGTTGGAAGCGCTGACCAGATTGAGCAGCAGAGAGAACGGCACCGGCATGTCGATCGCGGGCGGGTTGCCGTCATGCATATGCCAGACCGGGTTGCCCAGCCGCTCCTTCCAGTCCTGGCGGGGATAGGCGGCGAGGAACGTGTAGTATTCATCCACGGCCCGCGGGATGACGTCGAAATACAGCTTCTTGGCCTGCCGCGGCCGTTGGTACATGTAGAGCCCGAGGCTTTCGGTCGGCGCATAGGTCAGCCACTCGTCGATGGTCAGCCCGTTGCCCTTCGACTTCGAGATCTTCTGGCCATTCTCGTCGAGGAACAGTTCGTAGACGAAATGCTCCGGCGCCCGTCCGCCCAGAATGTTGCAGATACGGTCGTAGACCACCGCATTGGTCTGGTGGTCCTTGCCGAACATTTCGAAATCGACGCCAAGCGCTGCCCAGCGCATGCCGAAATCCGGCTTCCACTGCAGCTTCACGCGGCCGCCGGTGATCGAAAGCGTGGTCTCGGTGCCCTCGTCGTCGAAGGTGATGGTGCCGGCTTTGGCGTCGACATGCTTCATGGGCACGTAAAGCACGCGGCCGCTCTTCGGCGAGATCGGCAGGAACGGGCTGTAGGTCGCCTGCCGCTCGGGCCCGAGCGTCGGCAGCATCACCGCCATGATCTGCTCATAGCGCTCGGCAGCGCGCTTGAGCATCGCGTCGAAACGGCCGGCCTTGTAGTATTGCGTCGCGCTGGCGAACTCGTAGTCGAAGCCGAACGTGTCGAGGAAGCGGCAGAGCATCGCATTGTTGTGGTCGGCGAAGCTCGCATAGTCGCCGCCGAAGGGGTTGGGGACCGACGATAGCGGCTTGTGCAGATGCGGCTCGAGTGCGGCGCGGTCCGGCACGCTGTCGGGTATCTTGCGCATGCCGTCCATATCGTCGGAAAAGCACAGCAGCTTGGTCGCGACCTTGTCCTGCGTCAGGACACGGAAGGCATGGCGCACCATCGAGGTGCGCGCCACCTCGCCGAACGTGCCGATATGCGGCAGGCCGGACGGCCCGTAGCCGGTCTCGAACAGGACTGTTTGCGGAAAGTCGGCGCCTTTGTAGCGCTCGATGATCTTTTTGGCTTCCTCGAACGGCCACGCCTTGCTTTCGGTCGCGGCCGCCAGCAGCTCGGGGTTGAGATCGATGATGTTTGATCCCGCCATGTCACAGTTTTCCAAATCATCTGCCGGCCCGAAGGCGGGCCGCAGCAAGGGTTTTTCAACCGGTCTCTAGGCGTGCAGCGCCGGAGCGTCAACGCGTGCGGCGCTTTTTCCTTGCGGTGCAGAACGGGCGTTCCTAACTTCGAGGCCCGGTTCAAGGAGAAAAAATTGCCGACACCTCATGAAGCCCTGATCTATCTGATGGTCATCACCTCGGCCTCCGACCGCGACATGACCGATGTTGAACTGGCGCGGATCGGCGAGGTCGTCCGCTCCTGGCCGGTGTTCGAGGACTTCAACCACGACAGGCTGGTCGGCGTCGCCCAGGACTGCCAGAAGCGCCTGCACGAAAAGGATGGGCTGGAGGGCGTGCTGGCCGAAGTCGCCGAGGTCTTGCCCGAGCGGCTGCGCGACACCGCCTATGCCGCCGCCTTCGAGGTTGCCGCCGTCGACCTCGAAATGCGCATGGAAGAGGTGCGGGTGCTGCAGCTGATCCGGCGTCAGCTCGATCTCGACACGCTGACGGTTGCTGCCATCGGCCGCGCGGCCAAGGCGCGGCTGCGTACCCTGACCTGAAAGTCCTTGGCTTTAGAAAAAACTGACGGGGAAATAGCGCAGATAAAATTCGGCGAACGTGCCTTTCATTGAAATTTCCTGCAGCGCGTAGTCGATCGCTGCGGCCAGCGCCGGATTGTCCGCCTTGGTGGCGATGGCCATGCCAGTGCCCAGATATTCGGGCGCCAGATAGGGCCCGCCGGCAAAGCGGCAGCAGCCCGCCGCGTCCGAGCCGCCCAGCCAGAAAGCCAGGCGCATGCCGTCGCCGAAGGCGGCGTCGACCTTGCCGGCCTTGAGATCGGCATACAGTTCTTCCGGCCTGTCGAAAGGGACGACCTGGACCGTGTTGAAATAGTCGCGCAGCATGCGCTCATGCGCCGAGCCTGATATCACGCCGACACGCTTGCCGTGCAGTTTGTCAAAGACGGGCTCGGTCAGCGCCTTGCCCTTCGGCATGATGAAGCGCGCCGGAAACTGCAGATAGGAGCGTGAGAAGGCGTAGGTCGCGCGCGATTCCGGTGTGGCGGCGATGCCGGCGATGATCGCCTCGCCTTCGCCTTTCCGCAGTGCGCCTTCCAGCTCGGCCCAGGGCAGGGCCTGGATCTGGCATTTTTCGACAATGCCAAGCTCGGCGCAGATCGCGCGTGCCAGATCGATGTGGAAGCCGGACAGCTTTCCCGCACCGTCGAGGAAGTTGAAAGGCGGGAAGTCCGTGGTGGTGAGGAATCTCAGCCGGGGCAGCTTCGAAAGGTCTGGCTTGGGCAGCCGCTCCTTGGCATCCCACAGCACCGGAACCTGAGGCGCCGCGGCGCGCGCACCGTCGGCGAACGACAGCAACCCGATCAGCATCGCAAAGGCGAAGGACCTCCACCGGAACGCCAAGATAAAACTCCGCCACAGTCGTGCTCGCACCGGTTTTGGTACGAAAATGGTACAGGCACAATGGTTTTTGATTTCAACACGCCGATTTCAGGATATGATTTAGCCGGTTTGCAAATCAGCTTCGGTCGCCTCGATGAGAGGGAGCCACAAAATAAGTATGCGATTTGCAATCCGTGGTCGGTGGCGAAGTGTAGATCAGGCACGCATCATTGGCCGCAATGCACAAGGCAACATGGGGTTGATGTTGCGATGGGTCAGTTCGATCGCACGCTGGAATACATAGACCAACTGCAGCACGCCGCAACGGCGGCGGCGGTCTGCGAAAGGCTGCTGGGCATAACATCGGATTTCGGTCTCACCGCACTGATGGCGGGAACCGTCCCGCAGCCAGGCACGCCGGCCGGCCAGCAAAAGCAGCATGTGCTTCTCTGCGATTGGCCTGGCGAGTGGCTGGAGCGCTATGTCGCGCGCAACTATGTCGATCATGACCCGGTCGTCAGCCATATGAAACAGTTGCAGGCGCCCTTCCAGTGGCACGAAGCGTCCCAAGGCATCCGCATAGACAAGAGCAGCGGCGAGGTGATGGGCGATGCCGGCGCCTTCAAACTGCGCGATGGGTTGGCCTTTCCGCTGATCACGCTCGACGGCCAGATCGTCATGGTGTCGCTGGGCGGCGAGGCCGTGGAATTGTCCGCCGCCGAATTCGGCCAGGTGTCGCTGGTCTCGACCTACGCGGTTGGCCGCGCCATGCAACTCCACACCATGGCGAACAAGACCATCGATCATATCGTGCTGACGCCGCGCGAGCGCGAATGCCTGCAATGGGCCGCCGTCGGCAAGTCCGAATGGGAGATTTCGCAAATCCTCGGCATTTCCGAACACACCTCGGAGAAACATCTTCTTAACGCCAAAAGCAAACTAGGTGCCGTCAACAGGGTGCAGGCCGTCGCGGAAGCGATACGGCGCGGCTACATTAGTTAGGTCGGCCGTGCCGACCTGAAATCCTTGCCTACGCGATCACGCAATTTTCTCATCAAAGCACGGCCGTATCTTCCTCTGAACGCAGGAGACGGCGGAATGCTTTTTTCCCTTACAACCCAGGAATTGATGGAACGTCCCGACCTTTGGGAGGCCGTCCATCGTTTGCGCTACAAGATATTCGTCGAGGAGATGGGGTGGGATGACCTCAGGCGCCCCGATGGGCTCGAACTCGACCAGTTCGATCACGACGAGGCGGTCCATCAGATCGTCATCAGGGGCGGTGAAGTGGCGGGTTATCAGAGGATGTTGCCGACGACGCGGCCACATCTGCTGACCGAGGTCTTGACCGATCTTTCCGAAGGAACGCCGCCGTCGGGTCCAAACATCTGGGAATTGACCCGCTATGCGGTGGCTCCCGGTTTTCGCGATGGTCGTCGCGGCGTTTCGACCGTCGGCACCGAACTGATTGCCGGTTTCGTCGAGTGGGGGCTGAAGCGCGGCGTCGACAAGGTGATCATCGAGTTCGAGCCGATGTGGGTGCTGCGCGCCTTGCAACTGCATTTCCTGGCGACCCCGCTTGGCTATCAGCGCACCTATGGCAACCAGCAGGTGGTCGCCACCTTGCTGACCTTCAACGAGCACACACTCGATGTGGTGCGGTCGCGCCGCAATCATTTTGCTCCCGTGCTGGCCAGGGGATATCCCGACATGCTCGGGCAAAGGCGTGCGTCATGAGATCGGAGACAGTCATGAGCACACATCCGCAACCTGAACTTCGCAACCACACGCTGGTGGTCACCGTGTCGTCGAGTGACGGCCGGCCGGTGCTGGACAGGAGGGCCTATGAAAGCCTGGCAAGGACCTTCCATGAAGCAGCCGACAATGAGGAGGTTCGCGTCGTCGTCTTGCGCGGCCTGGCAGGCTGTTTCTGTCTGGGCGGCGACTTCTCCGAATTCCTCGACGCCACCAAGCACCAGAAACTGATCGCCGCCGTCACCGACCTGTTCCGCACGCTGGCGACGTTTCCAAAGCCCATCCTTGCCTGCGTCGATGGCGATGCCGTCGGTGTCGGCTGCACCATCCTGTTCCATTGCGACATGGTGATCGCGTCCGATGAGAGCACGTTCAGGGTGCCGTTCGTCGATTTCGGCCTGGTGCCGGATGCGGCGACCAGCATCCTGGCGCCGCAGAAGCTCGGCTACGCCGGTGCCTTCCGCTTCTTCTGCCTCGGCGACACGCTTCGCGCCGAAGATGCCAGGGCGCTCGGCCTGGTCGCGGAGATCGTGCCGGGAGGCACCGTCGAGGAGGCGGCCCTTGGTCGGGCAAGACAGCTCGTCAAGAAGCCGGTCGCCGCCCTGCTGCAGACGCGCGGCCTGCTGAAGGGGAACACCGAGGCCCTCTGCGACCGCATCGATCAGGAGATCTCGCTTTTCCAGCAGGCGCTGCAGGATGATACGACGCTGCGGCGATTGCAGCGTATCGCCAGGCTGGCGGCTTAAGCATCATGATTGCGTCGCGCGGTTCCTTGCCGCGCGACGCAAAAAAGCGTCAATCCTGTTTTCCCAGGAATGACGGCCCTTCGCCGATGATCTTCTTGTCTTCCTTGCCGATGATTTCGAGATCGCGCCCCTCATAGGGCAGAGACGACAGGATGCGCCGCATGACCGCCAGCCGCGCGCGCCGTTTGTCATTGGCCCGTACGATGATCCACGGCGCGAATTCCTTGTGGGTGCGCTCGAACATTGTGTCGCGCACCTTGGTGTAGTCGTCCCACTTGGTGATGCCTGCAACGTCGATGGGCGAAAACTTCCAGCTCTTCAGCGGGCTGTAGCGGCGGTCGTGGAAGCGCTCGAGCTGCGTTTCCCGGCCGATGTTCAGCCAGAATTTGAAGAAGTGAATCCCCTCGTTGGAGATCATCCGCTCGAAATGCGGCGTCTCGTCGAGAAACTGCTCGTGCTGCTGCGGCGTGCAGAAACCCATCACCGGCTCGACGCCGGCGCGATTGTACCAGGAGCGGTCGAAGGTGACGAATTCGCCTGAAGTCGGGAAATGGTCGACATAGCGCTGGTAGTACCATTGCCCCAGTTCGGTCGGGGTCGGTTTGGTCAGCGCCACGTTGCGTGCGGTGCGCGGATTGAGGTACTGGCGCACCACGAAGATCGTGCCGCCCTTGCCGGCGGCGTCGCGGCCCTCGAACAGCGCCATCACCCGTTTGCCGGTCGACTGCAGCCAGGCCTGCGCCTTGACCAACTCGATCTGCAGCTTCTCGAGCGTTTCGTCATACTCATCGCTTTTCATCTTCTTGTCGTAGGGATAGCCGCCGGCAGTCAGCTTGTTGTCCTCGACCCAGTCGGGAAGCACGGGGTTTTCGATATCGAACTCCCGCTCCTTGCCGCCGATCCTGATCTTCAGCGGCCCCGAAGTTGGCGCGGCGGGACTTTCCTTGGCTTTTTTCATCGAGACGAACCCTTTCCAGCTTCGGGACTCATGCTATGGGGAGCCTCCGGAACGGTCTAGTGGAAGTTTTTCCGCCACCGTGGACCGGGTGCGAAGGCATGGGGTGCGGGCCCGCGGGCAGATGGCTGACCTGGACACAGAGCAGAGAGGCATCGCGCAAACCATGGCCGCACGGCTGTGGAACAGCCGCTGGCTGCTTGCGGCCGGCGTCGTCGCGGTCGTCGCCGTTTATGCCTTGGCCGGGATTTCAGCCTATATCGTCCTCGCGGCGCTGCTGTTGCTATTTGCAGCGGCAATACTGCCGGCCGGCGGCGCGCGCCAATCCACCGGCAGCGGCGCTGCCATCGAGGCCATCGGCCTGCAGCGGCTCTCGGGTGAATATCTGGCCGCCGCCGTCGCCGATCCGCTCATCATCTTCGACCGGGCTGCCACCATCGTCCATGCCAACGCCGCCGCCTTCGCCGCTTTCGGCGGCATCGCGCCAGGCATGTCGCTGTCGCTGAAATTCCGGGCGCCGGAAATGCAGGCTCTGCTGGATGGCGTGCTATCGGGCGATGTCGCCTCCGATGTCGTCGACTACATGGAGAAGCTGCCGGTCGAACGGGCTTACCGGGTGAGCGTGTCCTCGGTCGGTCATGCCACCGATCTCTATGTGCTGGTGTTCAAGGACCAGAGCGAAACGCGCAGGATCGACCGCATGCGCGCCGACTTCATCGCCAATGCCAGCCACGAACTGCGCACCCCGCTTGCTTCCATCGCCGGCTTTATCGAAACGCTGCGCGGACCAGCCCGCAACGACGCGGCGGCGCGCGACCAGTTTCTGCAGATCATGCAGAGCCAGACCGGCCGCATGGCGCGTCTGATCGACGATTTGTTGTCGCTGTCGCGGCTCGAGATGAAACCCTATCTGAAGCCGGGAACCGAGGTGGACCTGCGTCAGACCGTCGACAGCGTCATCGACTCGCTCGGACCGCTGGCCAGCGAAAACGCCGTTGCCATCGAGCGGCGCTACGCCGATGGACCGCTTCATGTGCCTGGCGATCGCGATGAGCTTTTCCAGGTTTTCGAGAACCTCTTGGAAAACGCCTGCAAATATGGGCAGTCGGGTGGGCGCGTGGTTGTATCCATAGCGCATAGCGAGGCCGGATCAGAGCCGGGCATCGACGTCACGATCAGGGACTTTGGCCCTGGCATTCCCGAGGAGCACATTCCGCGCATTACCGAGCGCTTCTACCGCGTCGATGTCGAGACCAGCCGGACCCAGAAAGGCACCGGCCTCGGCCTGTCGATCGTCAAGCATATCCTGACGCGCCACAACGCCCGGCTTTCGATCAAGTCCGAAGTCGGCAACGGCGCGGCATTCTCGGTTCATTTGCCGGCGCACTGATATCGCCCTAATTCAAGGGCACTGTTTCTTTTTTCTGTCATCCGGCTAGCGTATCAGCGGGGATTCGAGGAAACGACTCAAAATCAAAACACCCCGTGGGAAGGCATTTGCCATGCAGTCCGTGCACATCGTCAGCGCTTATGACGAGGAGTTGAAATATCTGTCGAAGCGCATCGCCGCGATGGGTGGCCATGCCGAGCGCATGGTCGAACAGGCGGTCACCGCTCTCGTCAATGCCGACCCGGGCCTTGCCCAGAAGGTCATCCGCGACGATACCGTACTGGACGAGGGCCAGCGCGAAATCGACGACAAGGCGATCATCATCATTGCCAAGCGTCAGCCGATGGCGGCGGATTTGCGCGAGATCGTCGGGACCATCCGCATCTCCGCCGACCTCGAACGGGTTGGCGATCTCGCCAAGAACGTTGCCAAGCGGGTGGTCGCCGTCACCGACGGACGCCAGCCGACCAGCCTGTTCCGCGGCCTCGAGGCTCTGTCCAACCTGGCATTGACCCAGCTCAAGGAAGTGCTCGACGTCTACGCGTCCCGTTCGGTGGAGAAAATCGGCTTCGTGCGCGATCGTGACGACCAGATCGACGCCATGTACACATCGCTGTTTCGCGAATTGCTGACCTACATGATGGAAGATCCGCGCAACATCACGCCCTGCACGCATCTGCTGTTTTGCGCCAAGAACATCGAGCGTATCGGTGATCACGCCACCAACATAGCCGAGACCATCTACTACATCGTCACCGGTGATCAGTTGCCGGCTGAGCGGCCCAAGGGCGACAAGACCGACAAAATCAGCCTTTCCGAGACGCAGCCGGTGAAGTGAACGCCGCCTCTCGAACCGTCACCCGATTTACGATAAGCTTTCCGGGCTTTGCCTCTATCCTCGTCCGTGGATTTGCTCCGGGAGGTCGTGATGGAAAATGTTCGGAACCTGACCCCGGCGCCTGCGCCGATATCCGGCATTATCGCTTGCGGCGTTTACACCGCGGGGCGCCGCATCGCCGACATTCCCATCGAGGAAGCCGGCGAATGGGCAAAAAAATCCGGTCACGTCGTCTGGATCGGCCTGTTGGAGCCCGACCGTAACCTGTTGCTGCGCGTCCAGGCGCAGTTTCACCTGCATGAGCTGGCGATCGAGGATGCCGAGCACCCGCACCAGCGGCCGAAGATCGAGCAATATGGCGACGCCTTGTTCATCGTCGCCCGCACCGCGCAGCTGATCGAGGGCCGGGTCACCTTCGGCGAGACCCATTTGTTCGTCGGCTCAGGCTACATAGTCAGCGTCAGGCACGGTCCCTCGACGTCCTATGCCGCCGTTCGTCAGCACTGGGAAAGCTGCCCGCACTCGCTGGCCAAGGGCGAGGATTTCGTCCTCTATGCCATCCTCGATTTCATCGTCGACAATTACATGCCGGTGCTCGAGCAGATCGAGGACGAGGTCGAGGCGATCGAGGACAAGGTTCTGCTGAAGCCGATGACCGCTCCCGACATAGAGCGGCTCTATATGCTGCGCCGCGATCTCCTGCGCCTGCGCAATGCCGCGCTTCCGCTGGTCGAAGTCTGCCGAAGGCTGACCAGCGCCGAGCTGCCGCAGATCCACACCGCCATGCATCCGCTGTTCCGCGACGTCACCGATCACATCCGCACCGTTCAGGAGAAGATCGACAGCCTGCGCGAGGTGCTGGCATTTGCTTTCGAGGCGAGCTTGCTGGTCGGCCAGAGTCAGGAAACGGCCAACACCAAGAAGCTCGCCTCCTGGGCCGCAATCCTGGCGGTGCCGACGGCGCTCGCCGGCATTTACGGCATGAACTTCAGCGACATGCCGGAACTGAAGATGGAATACGGCTATCCGGTGGTTCTGGCCACGATCGCGCTGATCTGCGCGTTTCTGTATTGGCGGTTCAGGAAGAATGGCTGGTTGTGAAGTAGGGCAGTAGGGCAGTAGGGCAGTAGGGCAGTAGGGCAGTAGGGTGGCATTTCGTGAGCGCGACTTTCCGCGCACATACTGCCCTACTGCCTTACTCCCCTATTCCCTTATCTACCTGCTCCGCCGCCGCTCGGATGCCGGCTGGAATGCCACGCGGGCGTGGTACTTGCAGTAGGGACCGGTTTCGGCGGCATCGTTGCCGCAGAAATGGAAGTCCTCTGAAAGCGGATCGCCGTTCGGCCATTTGCAGGTCCGCTCGGTCAGCTCGACCAGCTGCAGATGCCGCGAGATCGGCAGCACGACATTTTCGACCGGGCGGATGTAATGGCGTGCCACGGGTTCGGCGTCGAACTGCGTCTGCAAAGCAGTGGCGCCGACCGATGTCGTGACATGGCGTGCCGTGGTTACGGCGCGTGATACCGATTTCTGGACGGTCGATCCTTGCGCTGCCTTCTTCTGGCGTGCCGGCGTGGCGGTCGAGCGACCGCGGCCCGACAGTTTCAGCCGATGCACCTTCCCGATGACCGCATTGCGGCTGACCCCTCCAAGCTGCGCAGCAATCTGGCTTGCGCTCAGACCCTCCGACCACAGTTTTCTCAAGAGTTCTACCCGCTCGTCAGTCCAGTTCATGAGACCGCGCTCCTCTAAGCGTGCGGCAATCGGAATCCTTCTCCCGACCCGGCAACATTTGCCAGGGCAGACACCACATATATCTGGTGATTAGGTCCGCCGCACGAAATCTAGTTATTTCTCGACTACAACTACTCTATGCGCTGACTCGGTGACAAGAGTCCCAAGTGCAACACGAATCGGTTTTTTCGGTTTTCCCCAACTTGCCCGGTCGCTTATGAGCCGGCGTCCCGTCGGGGGGCTTGCCGCGCGCCACTACGCGACGTTTTCGTTGACTTCATGGCCGAAAAACAGGATAAGCCGCACAGGCCGCCGCTTTGGCGGCTTTTTTGATTTTCCGGTACCGGAGACGCATATAATGAGCGGTTCGGCGCTTTACGAGACCTTTGCTCGCGCACCCCTGGCCTTCGACCACGGGGAAGGCACATGGCTGATTACCGACAAGGGCGAGCGATATCTCGATTTCGCCGGCGGCATCGCCGTCAATTCGCTGGGCCACAGCCACCCGCACCTGGTCGCCGCACTCACCGAGCAGGCAGCCAAGCTGTGGCATGTCTCCAACCTCTACGAGATCCCCGGGCAGAGCCGGCTTGGCGAACGGCTGGCCGACGCCACCTTCGCCGACAAGGTGTTCTTCACCAATTCCGGCGCCGAGGCGCTGGAATGCGCGATCAAGACGGCGCGGCGCTACCATTTCGTCAAAGGCCATCCCGAGCGCTTCCGCATCATCACCTTCGAAGGCGCCTTCCATGGCCGCACGCTGGCGACCATCGCGGCTGGCGGCCAGTACAAGTATCTCGAGGGCTTCGGCCCCAAGGTCGAAGGTTTCGACCAGGTCGGCTTCGACGACATTGACGCCGCCGAAAAGGCGATCACGCCGGAGACGGCCGCGATCCTGATCGAGCCGGTGCAGGGCGAGGGCGGTATCCGCCCGGTGCCGACGCAGTCGCTGAAGCGGCTCAGGCAATTGTGCGAGCAGCACGGCCTGCTGTTGATCTACGACGAGGTCCAGTGCGGCATCGGCCGCACCGGCAAGCTGTTCGCACATGAATGGTCGGGTGTAACGCCCGACATCATGGCGATTGCCAAGGGTATCGGCGGCGGCTTCCCGATGGGCGCCTGCCTTGCCACGGATGAAGCGGCGGTCGGCATGACCGCCGGCGTGCATGGCACCACGTTCGGCGGCAACCCGCTTGCCATGGCGGTCGGCAACGCCGTGCTCGATGTCGTGCTGGAAGACGGCTTCCTCGAAGATGTCCAGCGCAAGGCGCTGCTGATGAAGCAGGGTCTGGCGTCGGTCGCCGACGAGTTTCCCGAAATCATCGAGGACATCAGGGGTGCCGGGCTGATGCTCGGCCTCAAATGCGCCATGCCCAACACCAAGGTGAACATGGCCTTGCGCGACCAGCACCTGTTGACGGTTCCGGCCGGCGACAACGTCATTCGCCTGTTGCCGCCGCTCACCGTCACCGACGCCGAGATCCATGACGCGCTCAACCGCATCCGCGCCGGCGCCAAGGGCCTGGCGGAGGCGATCGCTTCCGCCGCGGCGAAGTAATCCCGGAATCATTGCTGATGTCAGTTCGCCATTTCACCGATCTTTCCACCGTTTCCGAAGGCGACCTGCGCTTGATGCTGGAC